>CANIIA010000073.1 GCA_947467435.1 Betaproteobacteria bacterium | reverse complement strand
GACAAGGTGTCTGGATCAACGATCGCGCGCTGATACGCAGCCCATCCTTTACCCAAGGCGCCCATCAGCACGCACGCCAAAGGGAGTAATAAAAATAACCCAAGCAATCCGACGGTCAGCGTGATCAGCAGGACTTTGACCCACGGTGTTTCACTACACACCGCGGCGGTTGTCCGCTGCGTTGCTGGCGTTAGACCAAGAAAAGCAGACGCACTTAACACGTCATACCAAATTACTTCATTTGCAGTGTTCGACGAAGATGCCATTGGATACCGTGAATGCCTAAAAGAATTAAAAAAGCCATCATCAACATGGTCACCGCCACCGCCGTCGCGCCCGCTTGGTCAAACTGTTCAAGCTTGGTCACAATCACCAAAGGCACAATTTCGGAGACAAACGGCAAGTTGCCTGCGATAAAAATGACGGATCCATACTCGCCTACAGCGCGCGCAAACGCCAACGAAAAACCAGTGAGCAGCGCCGGGATCAAGCACGGAAAAATAATGCGCTGAAAAATCTGCCAGCGACTCGCGCCCAACGTGGTTGCTGCTTCTTCGAGCTCTTTTGCAAGTGCCGCAAGCACGGGTTGCGTCGTACGCACCACAAACGGGAAACCAATAAATACCAAAGCAACCACAATACCCACCGGCGTAAATGCAACGCGCCAACCGAGTGGCTGAAGGATTGCACCGATCCAACCATTGGGCGCATAAATTGCAGCCAAACTAATGCCAGCCACTGCTGTGGGTAAAGCAAATGGCAAGTCAACGAGGGCATCAAGTAACTGCCGACCAAAAAACTCGTATCGCACCAGCACCCAAGCAACGAGCAACCCAAAAGCGACACTCACACTTGCGGAAAAAAGCGCAGCGCCAAAACTCAGCCGATAAGCCGCCATCACACGAGGTGCAGTCACAACGCGCCAAAAATCTGCCACGCTTAGTTGCCATGCGTGCACTGCAACCGCAACCAGTGGTAGCAACACCACCAAGCCAACGTAAGTCACCGTCACCCCTAAGGTCATCCCAAATCCAGGAATGACTCGCGATGCAGGCACAACAGCGCGTGTCATTGCGCCGCCTTGAGATACATCTGGTCAAACAGACCACCATCGGCAAAGTGCTTACGCTGCACCTCGGACCACTCCCCAAACATCTCTTGCAAGGTAAATAGTTTGAGCTTTGAAAACTCGGACTGCACCCGGCGTAAGACGGCAGGGTCTGTCGGACGATAGTGATTTTTTGCGGCGATTTCTTGCGCTTGCGTGGTGTACCAAAACTGCAAATAGGCTTGTGCAACTTTACGCGTTCCGTGTTGATCAACGACTTGATCAACCAGGGCAACTGGCGGCTCCGTCAAAATAGAGACCGAAGGGACAACAATGCTGAATTTACCGGGACCAAATTCACGTAAAGCCAAATAAGCTTCGTTTTCCCACGCCAATAAGACATCGCCGATGCCGCGTTCTACAAACGTCATCGTTGCGCCCCGCGCACCAGAATCAAGGACGGGTACGCGCTGAAACAGCGCCCGCACAAAGGCCTGCGCTTTTTCTTCTGATCCAAATTTTTTTCTCGCATAGCCCCACGCGGCAAGGTAGTTCCAACGAGCGCCGCCTGAAGTTTTAGGGTTAGGCGTCAGCACTGAAACCTCGGGTTGAATCAGATCATCCCAGTCGCGAATGTTTTTAGGATTGCCATGGCGCACGAGAAAAACAATCGTCGAGGTATACGGTACGCTACGGCGTGGTAAGCGCGATTGCCAGTGCACAGGAAGCAAGCCACCTCGCCGCGCAAGCAGATCAATATCATCGGCTAGCGCCAAAGTCACCACATCTGCCTGTAGACCATCAATCACTGCGCGTGCTTGCCGCCCAGAGCCGCCATGAGATTGTTTGATCGACACAGTTCGACCCGTACTTTGCAGCCAGTGTTTTGTAAACGCCTCGTTAAAAGCTTGGTAAAGCTCGCGCGTTGGGTCGTAAGACACATTAAGTAACGTATCTTGTCCATGCACCACACCGCCACGTAAAAGAACGATCATCAGTACACCGACTATCAGCAATCGTTGTTGAACCATCATGCACTCCATTGGCGTTTTAACCCAGCGTACGGCGCAACATATTCAACTTGGGTGGATGCCTGTCGCACTTTCTTTGTTTGTGCATGGGCATACACTTCACCCATCATGATGATCGCGGGCCCGGTGAGTTGCACGTGATCGACAAGTGCAGGTAAAGCAATCAACGAACTAAACCAGACGCGCTCATTTGGGCAGCTCGCGTTTTCAATCAAAGCGCACGCCGTGTGCGCCGCGCGTCCTGCTTCGAGTAAGGCAGTAACAACCGCTTGTACCGCCTCTGCGCCCATATACATTGCACACGTGTCAGCGGCCATCGCAGCGCGTATCCAATTGTTGGATTGTGATTCGTGAAGACCAACGCGTGGGGTCACAAAACACACGCTACGTGCCAACCCACGACGCGTGAGAGAAATTCCAAGACGCGCGCTGGATGCAAATGCTGCACTCACCCCGGGCACAATCTCCACATCAATACCTGCCTGTGATAGCGCGTCAATTTCTTCTTGCGCGCGCCCAAACAGCATTGGATCACCGCCCTTTAGTCGGACAACGGTCTGCCCTGCATGCGCTGCATCGATTAATCGTTTATGTATAAAGCGCTGTGCACTCGAATGTTTTCCGCAGCGCTTACCCACCGAAATCTTGATTGCTTTTTCTGCTAGCGCAATGACCTCAGGTTGGACTAAGGCATCATAAAAAACGATATCGGCTTGCGACAGCAAACGTGCCGCACGCAAGGTCAGTAAATCAGCTGCGCCTGGGCCAGCTCCGACGAGATAGACGGGTATGCGATTCATTCGATCATTCCCGCGGCAACGGTCAGCAAAGTCACCGGATCAATCAACACAAAAGAACCTGTGGCACGGGAATCGCTGTAGGCATCAAAAAAAATCGGCAGCGCAAGCATTAATTCAGCGACCACTAGATCATTCATTGCAACCAATGCCGTTGATTCGTGCATCTGCCCGGTATGTACTTCTAATTTACCGAGCACTTGAGTGATGCGAGCGCTCACGCTGCGTGTCGTGTGCTTAAGCAAATACCGCGTGTTGAGGTTGAGTGGTGTTTCATCCAGCCAGCACAATGTGGCACGTAGCAAGGACTGCACCGTGGGCTTATGTGCTTCTGCCACCAACATGTCACCACGCGCAATATCTAATTGATCGGCGAGCGAAACGCTGATTGCATCGCCCGCCAGCGCACGCTCAACTTCACGGAGTCCCACTCGCAATTGCGTCACGACAGAGGATCGCCCACTCGGGAGGACGGTGAGCGTTTGGCCTTGCGTCAGCACGCCAGAAACCAAACGGCCGGTATACGCGCGCCATTGCGCATCCCGACAGACCCACTGCACAGGAAAGCGCAACGGTCCTTGATGTAGCGAATGTTTTAACTCGATTGCGTGCAAGGTCTCCAGAAGCGTTGGGCCGTCGTACCAGTCGATACGATCGCCACGCGTCACGACCATATCGCCACGCAGTGCAGAGACCGGGATGAACTGCACGTGTGCAATATTGAGTGGCGCCGTAAATGCCAAGAAGGCATTTCGTAGATCATGAAAAACGCTGTATTCATAACCCACCAAATCCATTTTGTTCATTGCCACAATGATGTGTTTAATTCCCAACAAGTGCGCGATCAGCACATGCCGTTTCGTTTGCTCCAGCAGGCCTTTACGTGCGTCGACCAAAATCACCGCCGCATCTGCAGTTGACGCACCGGTCACCATGTTGCGTGTGTACTGCGCATGCCCTGGGGTATCGGCGATAATGAACGTTCGTTGTGGCGTCTTGAAATAACGGTACGCCACATCGATGGTGATGCCTTGGGCTCGTTCTGCCTCCAAGCCGTCGGTCAGTAATGAAAGGTCTGTTTCAGATAGACCGCGCTTTCTTGATGCAAGTCCAAGCGCAGCCAGCTGATCGTCTGCGATGGCATGTGTGTCAAACAGCAGTCGCCCAATGAGTGAGCTTTTGCCGTCGTCCACACTCCCCGCGGTTAGAAACCGCAACACATCCGTGGCGTTTTCTACAACGCTGGTTTGCTTAACGGCAGCGTTTGCTACAGGCATCTGGCCCATTAGAAATAGCCTTCTTTTTTTCGTTTTTCCATGGAAGCTTCGCTGGTTTGATCATCCATACGCGTTGCTCCACGTTCGGTGACCCGTGCGAGGCGTGTTTCAGCAATGATTTCTGCAACAGTCGATGCAGTGGATGCCACCGGACAAGTACAAGTGATGTCGCCGACAGTACGAAAGCGCACCTGTCGCTGCAGGACTGACTCATCGTTCGCCGCGGGCGTGAGCGCTGTCACTGGCATTAAATAGCCGCGACGCTCGACCACCAGTCGCTCGTGAGAAAAATATATGGACGGGACAGCTAATTGCTCGCGTTGGATATACAGCCACACATCCAGCTCTGTCCAATTGCTGATTGGAAAAACACGGACATGTTCGTTGGCATGCACGCTTGGGTTGTATAAGTTCCACAGTTCAGGACGTTGTTGTCGAGGATTCCACTGCCCAAAGTGATCGCGAAATGAAAAGATGCGCTCTTTCGCCCGCGCTTTTTCCTCATCACGTCGGGCGCCACCGATGGCTGCGTCAAACCCAAATTCGTTGATCGTCTCTAATAGCGTGATCGATTGTGCGGCGTTTCTACTGTCGTTTGGATGACGCAAGCGCACCGTGCCACGTTGGATGGACGCATCGACATCACGCACGATTAACCGCTCTTGGAGCTCTGCTGCGCGTTGATCACGAAAGCGCAGCACTTCGCAAAAATTATGTCCCGTATCAATGTGCAGCAGCGGAAACGGAAATCGCGCCGGGCGGAACGCTTTTTCAGCTAGACGAAGTAAGACGATTGAATCTTTTCCGCCAGAAAAAAACAGCACAGGATTAGCGCACTCTCCGGCCACTTCACGCAGGATATGAATGGCCTCGGATTCAAGCCAATCGAGATGCGTACGCACCGTCGTTGTCAATTCCTGGTCGGTGTGTTGGTTTGATTGGGGCTGTAATGCGAGACTCATTGTTTTCCTTGTGTGATCCGTTGTATTCGACCGTCTGCGCTCAAATGCAGCCCACATTCCTGGGCTTGGGCGCTCTCCCACCACCACCGACCTGCACGCAGATGCTCACTCGGCAGCACGGGTCGTGTGCAAGGCGCACAACCAATCGATCGATAGCCTTGGTCATACAACCGGTTGTAAGGCACGTTAAACATGCGCAGGTAACACCACACATCGTCTTCACTCCATGCGGCGAGTGGATTAAATTTGACGATGCCATAGCTTGAATCGAACGCTTCCTCGGCCAGCCACTCTCTTGACTCACTTTGCCCACGCCGAAGCCCGGTAACCCAGGCATCTTTACCTGCAAGTAATTTTTTTAACGGCTCAATTTTTCGTAGCGCACAGCAGCGCTTGCGCAGGTCCACACTCGTGTACATCGCATCCACTCCATGCTGCTGGATAAACGCGAGTATTTGCAGCTGATCTCCACGCACAAAATGAATTATTTGCCCGTAATGTTCTTCGATTTTTTTATTGAGCAGATGCGTATCTCCAGGCAACCGCTCCGTATCGATACTGTATTGCTTGATCGATAATTCGTGACGAAATATCTGATCCGTAATCACCATATCTTCAATCGATAAGCTGGTTGCAAAAATTGGTGCAATAAAACGCGAAGAAATATTCTCTAATGCATCCCTTAAGGTATTTAATTTTTGCTCAAACATCTTGCTGCTCCGGCAGTGCCTGCTCCACGTTCAACCACCATGGGGTCGGCTGCAACGTGTCCGCTTGGTAGTTTTGTTGAAACATGCGTAGGTGTGTCAGTACCGCAGTCAGCCGCGTGCCATCTGGCAACTCAAATGCGTCAAACCCGCAGCGCGACAAGGCTTGGATCTGATCGCAGAGCACATCGCCAGTCGCTCTAAGTTCCTCACGATAGCCATACCGCTCACGTAGCAGCCTAGCCATCGAGTAGCCTCGACCATCGGTAAAGCTCAAGAACTCAATAGATATGCGCTTCAACTGACTTAGACGAGACAAACACGCCTCTACTGCATCGCTTGTACGCAGCGTGATGTGCGGTTGGATTTGCTCTTGAGGATTTAAGTCTTGGTTTGATGCGGTCGGATCAACCTTTGTGATTAATCCGCCATTAATCAGCTTGAACAGCGTAGGCATACGCATACTCCTTAAATGGCTCCACACCGACCCGCTGAAGTGTTTCTATAAAGCGTTCGTGTTGGCCTTCTCGATGATCCAAGTAGGCCTCGATTAAGCGTTCGATGAAATGCGGGACATCTGCCTGCTTCACCGATGGACCGATGATTTTTCCGACTGCGGCATTGATGCCGTTGGCATTGGTTCCTTGGTTTCCGCCCAAGGTAATTTGGTACCACTCCTCGCCTTGTTTATCGACGCCTAGAATGCCGATATGCCCCACATGGTGATGCCCGCACGAATTGATGCAACCTGAGATATTGAGATCGATCTCACCGATGTCGTGTTGATAGTCCAAGTCATCAAATTTGTTCTGTATGGCTTTTGCTAAAGGCAACGACTTGGCGTTTGCCAATGAACAAAAATCTCCACCAGGGCAAGCAATGATGTTTGTAATCAACCCAACATTCGCAGTCGCTAACCCCAGTTCAATTAATTCGAGCCATACCGTTTCTAGGTGTTTTTTTGGTACATGTGGCAATAGCAAATTTTGCTCATGTGTGACACGTATTTCTTCCTGGCTGTAGCGCTCTGCAATGCGCGCGATCGCCTGCATTTGATCTGCGGTTACATCGCCAGGCGCACGATCTGTCGCTTTTAGCGATAACGTGACTGCCACATATCCATTGACACGATGTGGATGCACATTGCGCTTCACCCACTGGCCAAAACGCTTATCGTATTTTTGTAGCGTTTTATAAAAATCATCTTTCGTTTCAAATTTGCAGTATTTAGGCTCTGTAAATTGTTTGGTAATTGCGTTGATTTTTTTTCGTGTCAACGTATTAACCCCATCCTGCAAATGCTGCCACTCTTCTTCCACTGCTTTTTTGAATGGCTCTAAGCCCTCTTCTTGCAGCAATATTTTGATGCGTGCTTTGTATTTGTTATCGCGTCGACCCTTGAGGTTGTACACCCGCAAAATAGCTTCGAGATAACTCAGTAAATGTTGCCACGGTAAAAATTCGCGTATCACCTGGCCGATACGCGGTGTCCGCCCCATTCCACCCCCAACGATCACGCGAAATCCAACATCACCATCTCGAGCAGTTGTTGCGATTAATCCAATATCGTGTAGATACGTTGCAGCACGATCGACTTGCGCACCGCTCACGGCAATCTTGAATTTGCGCGGCAGGTGCGCAAACTCCGGGTGTAATGTTGACCACTGACGGATCAGTTCACACCACACCAATGCATTGACGTTTTCGTCTGGTGCGATGCCGGCAAAGTGGTCTGTGGTTGTATTCCGTATGCAATTTCCGGATGTTTGAATTGCATGTAACTGTACCTTCGCAAGCTTTTCTAAAATGTCCGGGACTTGCGTTAATTGCAGCCAATTAAATTGAATGTTTTGACGTGTCGTGAAGTGCCCGTAACCACGATCGTGGGTTTGCGCTATCTCTGCCAACGCCCGTAGTTGTCGCGCGCTTAATAGACCATACGGAATCGCCACCCGGAGCATGGGTGCGTGGCGTTGAATGTATAGGCCGTTTTGTAATCGCAGCGGTCGAAATTGCTCCTCACTTAATTCGCCCGCGAGATAACGACTGGTTTGATCGCGAAATTGCCTGACACGTGTATCAATGGTCGCTTGGTCGATTTTCGTGTACCGGTACATCCCTTATCCCTCTCGCTCTCTTTTGGACCGGGCTTTTGCCAGCCCGTCCGCCTGGGTTTTCGCCACGCCGTAGTGTTGTCATTGCTTTGAGGGATCGTAGAGATCGGCTATATTCCAGTAAAATACTTTTTTATTAGATCTATATTCTTTTAAGGACTAAAGATGAAGCTTCAGCAACTCCGCTACGTTGTCGAGGTCGCGCGCCAAGGGCTCAATGTCTCTGCAGCGGCTGAGGCTTTACACACTTCACAACCTGGCGTCAGCAAACAAATTCGCCAACTTGAGATGGAACTCGGCGTTGAAATTTTTGAGCGTAGCGGTAAACGCCTTTGCGCTATTACGGAACCTGGCGTCGCTGTGATTGAAATTGCCGAACGAATCCTTACAGATTCGGCCAACTTGAAGCGCGCCGGCGCGGAGTTTGCGAACGAAACCACGGGGACCCTACGGATCGCAACAACGCACACACAAGCACGCTACGCGCTGCCAACCAGTGTGACCGCGTTTAAAGCGCGATTTCCCAATGTGACACTGACGATTCATCAAGGCAGTCCAACGCAACTCTGCGCGCTGGTTGCTGCAGGAGAAGCAGATATCGCCATCGCCACTGAGGCGATTGCCAACGCAGAACCATTGATTTCATTTCCGTGCTATCAGTGGAACCGTTGCGTGGTGGTTCCACCCAACCACCCGTTACTTAATGAGCGACCGTTAACACTCGAAACGTTGGCGCAGCACCCCATCGTGACTTATGACGCAGCATTCGCTGGTCGTGCATCCGTGGACAAAGCTTTTGCTAGACGCAATTTATCGCCAGAAATTGTGCTTGCTGCACTCGACTCGGATGTGATTAAAACCTATGTCGAGCTAGGCCTAGGTGTAGGTATCGTCGCGCAAATGGCATTTGATCCTCAGCGCGATCAACATTTACGCGCTATCGATGCGGCGCATTTATTTGAATCGAGTACCACTCGACTGGGTGTGCGACGCGGGGCTTGGTTACGCGGGTACGTTTATGCCTTTATCGAACTCTTCGCGCCACACTTAGAGTCGGCCATGCTGCGTAAATTAATCGCTGGAGAGTCAGGCAGTCTTTACGCGGTCTGAGCGCGCAGTTAATTACTGCGCTATTTCACGCGACGCAGTGCCGGCCGACCGCTTGGCGAGGGGCGGGGCGGCTCTGGAGGCTCATCGCCATTTGTCTCAAGCGGGGCCACCAGCTTGGGCTCAGCCGAGGGCGCGCGTGCAACGCCCTCCGCCTGAGGCACATCCACATCGAAGCTCATGCCTTGGCCCGTTTCGCGCGCGTAAATGACTTGTACATTACTAACCGGCACCATGATTTGTCGTGCGACGCCACCAAAGCGCGCAGAAAACTCTATAAAGGTGTTGCCGATTTCTAGCTTATGCACAGCAGTCGGACTGATGTTGAGCGTGATCTCGCCGCCTTTGACGTACTCCGCTGGCACTTGCGTTTGCGCATCTACCTTGACCGCTACATGCGGGGTATAGCCGTTGTCGACGCACCACTCATAGAGCGCGCGTAACATATACGGCTTGGTAGAAATCTCGCTCTCAGCCATATTTACTTGCGCATCACCTTCTCTGATGGCGTAAGCGCTTCAATAAACGCAGGCCGCGAAAAAATCCGCTCAGCATATTTCATCAGCGGGGCGGCCGCCTTACCAAGCTTGACCCCGTAATGATCCAATCGCCACAACAACGGGGCAATCGCAACATCCAACATACTGAACTCATCACCCAACATAAATTTGGTTCGCGTAAATACGGGCGCAAGCTCAGTGAGTCGATCGTTGACCTGCGCACGCGCACGATCCATTTGTTTGTCTTTGGCTGACTCGAGCACCTCGATCTGCGAGAACAACTCCGCTTCCATATTGAACAACATCAAGCGCGCGCGCGCGCGCCAGAATGGATCGGCTGGCATCAACTGTGGGTGTGGGAAGCGCTCATCGATGTATTCGTTGATGATGTTTGATTCATACAGGATAAGCTCGCGCTCGACCAACACCGGCAATCGGTTATAGGGATTCATCACCGCGATGTCTTCGGGCTTATTAAACATATCGACATCGATCACCTGAAAATCCATGCCCTTTTCATACAACACAAATCGGCAGCGATGACTAAATGGGCAGGTGGTGCCGGAGTAAAGTTGCATCATGAGACAAGTTCCTCAGAAACGAAGGCCGGACGGTCACCCGCCCGGCCAAATGTGCGTTCAGGGCAAGTCGCCACAGAACGAACCACAACAACAAAGTCTTAGTGCACGTCTTTCCAGAATTCGCGCTTCAAGAAATACGCGAGGATAAACAACACACCAAGCACGTACAGCACAACATAACCAATTTGCTTACGGGTAGTGGCACCGGGCTCCCCCATCCAGGTAAGGAAGTTCACCAAGTCACGCACCGTGGTGTCGTATTGCGTAGCCGTTTGAGTTCCCGGTGAGAGTTGCACCCACTTGTGCTCAACCGACTCGTGCCCAGATGCATCTTTGCTATGGACTGCCTCAAAGCCACGCTCGCCCTGTAATGTCCATAATGCATGTGGCATCCCCACATTTGGAAACACGGCGTTATTCCAACCAGTCGCTGTTTTTGAGTCGCGATAAAACGTCCGCAAATACGTGTATAGCCAATCGGCACCACGTGATCGCGCAATCACCGATAAGTCTGGTGGCGGCGCGCCAAACCATTGCTTTGAATCTTTAGCAGGTGCGCTGATCTTCATGGTGTCACCAATTTTTTCTGTGGTGAACATCAAGTTATCTTTGATCTGCGCCTCAGTTAAGCCAAGATCTTGCAAACGGCTGTAGCGCAAATGTTGTGCGCCATGGCAGTTCAAGCAGTAGTTCACAAAGGTGCGTGCACCGGCCTGCAAGCTCACTAGATCTTTCGGATCGATGGGTGCACGATCCAGGCGATAACCCGCATCGCCAGAGGCCAGCGCAACGGCAGGTAAAAAGAAAAGAATAAATAGCAGCTTTTTCATGACAGACCTCTGGCGGCTCATGCTGGCACCCGATCTGGAACCGGTTTAGAAGAATCTTTGGCGGTGTACCAAGGCATCAAAATAAAAAAGCCAAAGTAGATAACGGTGCAAATGCGTGCCACCACCGTTGCGCGTTCAGCGCCCCCCAACCAAGCACCGAATTGACCCCAGACGTTGGTGGGTTCAACACCCAAGTAGCCCAAGATAAAAAACGACACGATAAAGAGCGAGAGTGCAGTTTTGAAATACGGGCCGCGATAACGAATGGATCTGACCTTCGCGCGATCTAACCATGGCAAGAAAAATAAAATCATGGTCGCGAGACCCATGGCAACAACGCCAGGAAACTGTGAGCCAAACAACGGCGGAACCGCACGCAGAATCGAATAAAACGGCGTGAAGTACCACACTGGTGCGATATGCGCCGGCGTCTTCAATGGATCGGCCGGAACAAAGTTGTTGTACTCAAGAAAATAGCCGCCAAACT
>CANIIA010000072.1 GCA_947467435.1 Betaproteobacteria bacterium | reverse complement strand
GGTTCGGTAACCCCGTCAAGCCATAAAAGTCAGCGAGTTGACGTATTTTTTGCTCGGCCGCGCGTCGCTCGGTGATGTCATGCAAGGTCCCCACCACGCGTGCTATTACTTGGTTTGCGTCGAGCTCGGCTTGTACGTCAATCTCGAGCGCATGCATGCCATCGTGACGTAGTACCGCGCCTTCAAGTTGATGGCTCTGTCCCGACTTTAATCCAGCCAACACCGCAAAACGAAAAGCATCGACCCCATCGGGATAAAACCGTTCAATGAAGCCTTGCTCGGCGACTGCTTGGTCTGTTTCGGGCAAACCAAGCAAATCAAAGCACGCTGACGATGCACGCATGCTGCGGGCTTGAAGTTCCCACTCCCAACTACCCACGCGCGCAATGCGCTGCGCAGTCGCAAGTTTTTCGCGACTTTGCGCCAACTCTTCGCGCATGCGTGCGGTGCGTAACAAATAACGAATACGCTCAGCCAACAGTGTCATCTGCGGCGTTTTTACAAAGAAGTCCGTTGCGCCAGACTCATAGGCACGTGCAATCGAGGCGTCGTCATCCAAGCTGGTGAGGATCACCACCGGCACATGCGTCGCACCTGGCAGCGTGCGCAAGGCCTGACACGTTGCAAAGCCATCCATCGCGGGCATCAACGCATCGAGCAACACAATTTCTGCTCGCCCATCGCGCCAAGCCGCTAAGCCAGCTTCACCGTTGGCCGCCTCGGTCACTTGCATGCCACGTTTTACCAATGCGGCGCGTATGAGCTTGCGCACCACTGGATCATCGTCAATCAATAAAACATGCGCCGGTAATTCCAAGTGCAGCTCCACAATGTGCCCGATGGAATTATGCGCGGATTCGGCTCACTTGGCGCGTGTCAGTGCACTGACCAACACCGCGGCCGTCTGCGCGTTTGCTACACCCAGCGATTAACGTGGCGGTAATGTGACGTGTTTTAAAAATCCACGACGTTGCATGTGATCTCTCCCGAAAGGTGAATGAATACAGCCATGCTGGCATTGCATGGGCTGTGCCACCTAAGGAAAACGCATTACAAGATTTGTGTAATGCCTTTACAAACAAGGCGCTGACCATGTTCAGCAACACGTCAGGCGAGAAGTAATCGGCTGCGAAGCTATCACGCACCACAAGATTGGTGCGCATCTGCGAATAAACACACAACTTTAGTGCGATGCCATCAGGCGATCTGGTGTTCCAGCGTAAATCCTGCATGACTGTCTTGACCCAATGCTTGCACAAGCACGGGTAAGCATTCTTGCAACATCTGCGGCAAGGTCCACGGTGGATTGAGAATGAACACGCCACTTCCATGCAAACCAAAACCATCTGCGGCTGGCGCTTTCACCGTCAGCGCCACATGCAGCCAATCACCTGGTGCGCAACGTTTAAGTACGGCCGGAAATTGCGCCGACTCACGTCGTTGCACTTGGGGATACCACACCATATAAATGCCTGTTGCAAAACGCGCGCAGCCTTCGGTCAATGCTGTGCGTACCCGTTGGTAATCATTTTTGTCTTCATAAGAGGGATCAATTAACACCAAGCCTCGACGTGAGGGTGGTGGCAAGACCGATTGCAATCCAACAAAACCATCGCCTGCTTGCACTTGTACCTGCGACCCACTGGCGCTGAAGTAACCAGCGAGCACACGACTTTCGGTGGAATGTAGTTCAAACAAACGCAACCGATCGGTACGACGCGCGAGCTGTAACGCCAACTGCGGCGAGCCCGGATAGCGCAACAACGTACCTTGTGGATTCAAGGCACGCACTTGATCGACGTAATCTTGCAAGCCCCAAGGCAATGCCAAGTGGTTTACGGGCAACGCCAAGGGGTCGGCGGGCAGCGCCGAGCGTGACCACAAGCGACTAATTCCGCTTTCAAACTCGGCGTTCTTTAACGCCCAAGGCGTATCCAAGCTGTATGTCGCCGCGCCCGCATGGGTGTCGACAAACCACCACGGCTTTTCTTTTTGCGACAAATGGCGCAAGACAAACACTTGGATCGCATGCTTTAAAACATCCGCATGATTGCCTGCATGAAATGCATGACGATAAGAAAGCATGGTGTGTATCAGCGCGCAGTGCAGCTGCGCTGCTTATTCGGGCTGGATTCGGGCATCACGAATCACGCGTGCCCACAGCGTCGTTTCGCCACGAATAAAATCGCGAAATGCTTCAGGCGTTCCACCACCCACATGGCTTGCGGTAGAGACAATCGCTTCACGTTGCTCAGGTAAAGCAAGGATGGTGTTGAATTCGCGATTCAGTCGCGTAACGATCGCCATCGGCGTACCTGCGGGGACGATCAGCCCTTGCCAGTTGTAGGACGCAAAATCGGGCACACCAGCTTCTTGCATGGTTGGGACATCCGGCAATAGCGCAACACGTTGTGTACTGGTCACAGCTAACGCACGAATTTTTCCGGCTTTAATCGACGGCAGGGCGGCATAACCCATTTCAAACATCATCGGCACATGACCGGCCATCACATCTGCCGCTGCTGGCGCACCGCCCTTGTATGGCACATGCACTAAATCCACGCCGGCGCGTTGCCGTAATAACTCACCCGACAAATGATGCGCGCCGCCCACACCCGAAGAGGCAAAACTCACACGGCCCGGTTGACTACGCGCGAGCGCAATCAACTCTTGCACGCTACGCACCGTGAGCGATGGGCCTACCGTCAAAATTAATGGACTACGTTCAATCAACACCACTGGCATCACATCGCGCACGGGGTCGTAAGGTAATTTTTTCATTAAGCTCACATTGACGGCGAGCGCCGCCAAATTACCCATCCCGATGGTGTAACCGTCCGGCGCAGACTTCGCCACCAGATCCGTACCGAGTACACCACCTGCACCCGGTTTGTTTTCAATCACCACTGATTGACCCAACACTTGCGCAAGATCCTGCCCAATGCGACGCGCGCGTACATCGGCAAATCCACCCGCGGCATACGGCACGATCCAACGAATCGGTTTGTTGGGCCAAGTCGCGGTGCTTTGCGCTTGTAATGTCATTGAGAGCAACACCAGCGCGCAACTAAGCGCCGCGTGTTTTAAAACGCGCGGCAAGCAAATCCAAGATCGAAGATTCATCCTAACGACCGGTGGTGGGACGTATCGTTGACAAAATCAACTCACCGCCAGTGAGTGAACCGTAATCCCAGGGTTGCTGTTCGCCTTTGGTTGCTTTCAGCACCTTTTCTCGCACTTTACGTAAAACCACCGCGATGTCTTGCGGATCAGCGAGATGTTCAAGTAATGCAGCAGTAAACGGTGAGTGACGCGCACCAGCCCCATCTTTAGCCACCTGACCATCTTTGGTTGCATAGGCGATCAATGTACCTTCCGCCACACTGATGGGCGCCAATCCGCGCGATGCCGTTCGACCACCATTTTGAATGAGCGGGTTGTCGCGGCACGCATCTAAAAACACCAGTTTGGTTTTACCGGGTAGGTATTGCTCGACCACCGAATTGAGCGACACACCAGTGAGCGGCACTTGACTGAAATCATTCATGTCGATATCGGTGGGCAACATATAGTTAGTGCCAGAAATTTGCGCGCCGTGGCCTGCATAAAACAGCAAGGTTACATCGGCACCATACGCACTTTTTCCAAAGCGTGAAAACTCGCTGACTAATTTTGCGCGGCTAGCATCGGTCACTTCGGTCACTTTAAAACCAAGCGAACGCAATTTTTCAGCCATCGCTTGAGCATCGTTGATGGGATTGTCTAAACGCGATTTACCAGCATAAGCGGCGTTACCAATCACCAAGGCATGCGCATTCAGTGCCACACTCGGACGCGCTGTACCCGGCTTGGCGTTTTGTTGCGCTAAAGCCAATGCGGCTTCCATTTCGCGTTGACGTAACTTCGCGGCTTCAGCTTCTGCACGTAGGCGTTCATTTTCTTGCGCTTGACGACGTCGCTCATCTTCCATGCGTTGACGTTCGGCATCGACACGCTTGGCAACTTCGGCCTCAACGCGCTGCGAATCCACGTTCCCTGCCGCTGGCGTTGTAGAGGTAGCAGCTGTTCCTGCGCTGGGTGTGGGCGATAAGCCCAATAAATTCACTGGCTTTAACGCGTAGCGCGCCATATCGATCGGTGCAGCACGTAAAAAGTCCCCGTTACTCCATAACCCTGCACGCTCGATACTGCCGTTGGCGCGATACATCACGCCTTGGCCGTTACGTTTGTCTTCTTGCCATTCACCCACATACGTACGGTTGTCCGGTGACGTTTGAGTGCCTAAGCCGTGACGCTTGTCTTCGCGAAATTCACCGGCATAGCGCTCGCCATCGGGCCACACATAACTGCCTTGCCCGTTTTTTCTTCCATCACGAAACTCTCCGGTGTAACGACCACCATCCACATACGTATATACCCCTTGCCCTGCGGGCACACCATCACGAAATTCACCGACGTATTTTTGTCCGTTGGGCCAGGTGTAGTTACCTTGTCCGTGCGGTTTGTCATCACGAAATTCGCCCACGTATTTACGTCCATCGGCCACGGTTGTCGTGCCAGGGCCATTGCGTTTTCCTTGACGCCATTCACCCACATACGTGCGGCCATCGGGATAGGTATACGTTCCAAAACAAGCCACCCATGCAGGCGATGGCGCACCATTCGGACACGCTGCTAATGTGCCGACACGCGATGGAACAGCAGCGGTAACACTCGGGGCAACTTCTGGTGTGGTAGCTCGTACGAACTCACCGTTTTGCCAAATGCCAGAACGCTCAATACTGCCATCGGCACGATAGTCAACCCCTGGCCCGTGACGTTTATCGTCGCGATATTCGCCGACAAAGCGACTGCCATCAGGAAAAGTGCGTGTGGCTGGGCCATTAAATTTGTCATCACGAAATTCGCCGGTATGCGTTTCGCCGTTTGGCCAGTAATACACGCCGCGACCATTGAAGTTGCCGTCACGAAATTCACCGACGTATTTTTTTCCATCGGCCAAGGTATACGTTCCCTGGCCGTGATGCTTGCCATCGCGATATTCGCCGGTATAGATCGCACCCGTGGTCCATACATAAGTGCCTTGACCATGAAATTTATCGTTGCGCCACTCACCGTTGTAGCGACCCCCGTTGTCATGGGTGATTGAGCCCACGCAGTTATTCCACAACACACGCGTATCGCTGGGACACGCTGGTAAACGACTGGTCGAAGTTGGTGCTGCGACGGGGCCCGGGACCGCAGCAAAACGCGCCGGGTCAACCATCTGGCTGCGTACTAGGGTGCCGCTATCCCAGATGCCCGTGCGATTAATCGCACCGCCGGATTGATATTCAATGCCTTGGCCATGACGTTTGTCGTTTTGCCACTCACCCACATAGCGTCGACCGTCCGCGTAAGTGAGTGTGCCAACGCCGTGATAATCGTTATTCCGAAACTCGCCGACGTATTTTTCGCCGCTCGGGAACATATACGTCCCAAAGCCGTTACGCATGCCATCGCGATACGCACCGACATAACGCTGGCCTTCTTTGGTGGTGTAAGTGCCTTGGCCATTCGCTTTGTCGTCGGCATATTCGCCAACATATTTCGCGCCATTAGCGTAGTTGTACGTGCCCATGCCGTGTTTTTTACCGTCGCGTTCTTCACCGATGTACTGATCACCACCGGGATAACTGCGCGTACCACGCCCATTGGGTAAGCCCTGACGAAATTCACCTACGTAGGTTTGATTGCCCGCAAAGTTGCGCGTGCCTTGGCAATTGTGCCAAGTCGCTTCGGTGTACGGCTCAGGGCAAGGGGGCAAGCGACTGGATTGCGCATGGGCCACACTGATTACGCCCAGCAAAGCAATCAGGCACAAGGCGCAACGCTGCACGAAAGAAAAAAACGCCATGGAGGTCTCTTGAGACAAAGTGTCCGGATGTAAAACTAAACAACATTTTACGCCTGTCCCGCGAGGCTATTTCACCTCAAATCAAGTGCCGCGACGCCTATTCGTTGCCGAGAGCGGGAGAAACGCCCTCTGGGGCGGTGTAAGCCGCCCAGCTATTGCGGCGAAGTGACTTCGTTGCCTGGCTGATTTAGGCTGATTTACACCGCGCGCATTTGTCCGGCCGCAATACCCGCCCAAGCGATCGGCGCACCAGCAGCCGCGGCAGCATCGGCGGCGGGTAGGGTTGGATCCCATAAATTGGCACGAAAACGGCGCAAGTTGACGTGATCCGCCGCGCTCGACAATAACCAACGCAAGGGCGGCACCATCACCGTCGGCGGCAGCAATGCATGACGTGCCACGCCAGATTCAGGTGGAATCATTGCCGTATCCGTGGGACCACCGGGCACCAACACATTGACCGTGATGCCTGTGCCAACCAATTCATCACCCAGTTCAGCACAAAACGCTTCAAAGGCAGCTTTAGACGGACCATAAGGGCCACTGCCCGCACGCAACATCGAATCCAAACTGGTGGTGACGTTAATGATCCGGCCCCACGATTGCGTCAGCAAATGCGGCACCACCAAGCCGCTTAAACGAATGGCTGCCATTGCATTCACTGCAAAAAATTTCTGCCAAATGTCTGCCGAAATTTCCCAAGTGCGCGGTGGCTTAGAAAGTAAATCACGGGTGTACGTGGTACGACCAATCCCCGCGTTATTGATTAACACATTCACTGAACCAAACGCGATGAGGGCCGTTTGCAATATCTGCGTTGGGGCTTGTTCTGCAGTGACATCGAGCGCCAAACACTGCAAGCGTGGGCCAACATGCGGAACGCTTTGCGTTAATGCATCGAGCGCTGCCTGATCGCGGTCGACAGCCAACACCTGCGCGCCATCCTCTAGCAGCGCTTGCACTAAGACGCGACCAATCCCTGCACCACCGCCAGTGACGATGGCGTTGAGTTTAGTCGGCATGAATGTTCGCCTTACGCGCCACTTCACCCCAACGATCATATTCGCGTGATAAATGCTGACGCGTATCGGCAGCCGTCATCGGTACCAACTCAGAGAGCAACGAAGTTAATCGTGTGCGCGCCGCTGGGGAGAGCATGACTTCATTGGCGGCTGCGTTAATTTTTTGGACTAATTCATTCGGCATGCCCGCCGGGCCCACCAAACTCACCCACGGTTTAATTTCGAGTTCCGGAAAACCAGACTCAGCAATGGTCGGTACGTTGGGCAAATCGGCCACACGCCGCGCACCTGATACCGCTAATGCTTTCACACGCCCAGCATCGATCAACGGCTTGGCCGTTTGCACTGGCATCAACGCCACGGTAATACGTGCAGCTGCCAAGTCGGGCAAGATCACGCCATCGCCTTTGTAAGGCACCGCAGTCATCTCAGTGGCTGTCGATTGCTTGAGTAACTCAAACGCAAAATGACTGGAGGATCCATTGCCCGTCGTGGCATGCGATGCTTGCGTTGGGTTTTGTTTTGCCCAAGCAAGTAGCTCTTTCATGTTGTTAAACGGCATACTCGTCGCACTGACAAACACAAACGAGTACAACGACAACAACGTAATTGGCGTGAGATCTTTGCGCGGATCAAAACTCAAACGCGACACATGCGGCAACATCACCATCGTGCCGGTTGCCGTCGCGTGCAACACCTGACCGTCGGGGGCGGCGCGACGCACTTCTTCAATAGCGATCACACCATTGGCACCGGGTTTATTTTCAACCACCACCGGCACCGACCATTTGCGGTTTAGACCTTCCGCTAAGGCGCGTGCTGCGAGATCGGTGGCACCGCCAGGTGGAAAGCCCACCAAGATTCGAATCGGACCGCGCGGATAATCGGCGCTTTGTGCAAACAAGGTTTGCGCGCTAATACACAGACACAGCAAACTCAATAGTGCAGTCGTGCACCACTTCACGCATCGAGACATTGTGTACCCCACAAAATTATGTGGGGCTCACCATGCCATAGTTTGCGGTGCTTTTAATGCACAGATTCGCAAATCAGCGGGTCACCACAGTCACCGGAACTGTCGCTGCATGCAAAACCTTGGTCGCCACTGAACCCAGCATCATATTGGCTGCGGCGCTCATGCCACGCGCGCCCATCCAAATCAAATCGCTGCCCGCGCTACGCGCTTCGTTACAAATCCCTGTGGCCGGATCATCCACCAACACGGTGGAGGTAAACGGCACATTGGCTTTTTTGAGTAATGACTCGGTGTCTTCAAGGGCCTTACGACCTTCTTCTTGGTAGTACTGATCCAGCATCTGGCGGCTCACCATCGCGCTCATACCGCCCACATGCGGCACCGGCCGATGCACAGTGACCACGCGGACTTGTGGCGGCTCTTTAAACCAACCCACATGGGCAATCAGCTGACGCGCCGCTTCAAGCGCAATTTTTGAACCATCAATCGCTAGCAGAATTTTCATCTTCGCTCCTCTGGTGGACATGCATGCTGTTCATTCTAGGCGAAGAGAAATGTATATAGTGATTTATATTACTTTTATATTTTTATATCCATGGAGATTGATTTGAATCAATTCAATCGCTTTGGCGTGGGATAGGTAGCGGCACCCGAGACGCACCGTTCAGGCCGGTACCGTGCGTTCGTATTCATGGCAGCCCTATCGCTGGGCTTTACTTTGCTTCCGGGCGGCGGCGGGTTAATTGGTGGGCCGTGTTGGACTCGAACCAACGACCAAGGGATTATGAGTCCCCTGCTCTAACCAACTGAGCTAACGGCCCACGCGAAGCGGTCTGCCGATTGGCACACAGGGGGTGTGCCTGTGTGTTGCTTTGATGTTGCTCTGGTGTTGCTTTATAGCGGCAAGTGTAAACGCCGCTTTGCATTAGGCGGCGAGTGCACGCTCGAGAAAATCGAGGCGATCTTGCCCCCAAAATATTTGCTCACCCAATACGTAGCTCGGCGCACCAAACACTTGCGCGGTCACTGCGCGTTGCGTGTTTTGTTCGTACACCGATTTTCCTGCAGCGATGGTCGCTGGCGCATCCGTTATGCCGTGTCGCGCGGCAATGGCTGCTAACACTGCAGCGTCAGAAATATTTTCTTCTCGCGCCCAAACACCTTGCAGCACATCATAGGCCAATGCCATACGCACCGCTTCTGGTGCACCGCTAATGAGCTGCGCAGCGTGTGTGCCATCTACAGGAAAAAATTTAGGTTGAATCACCAACGGTAGGCCAAGAAACGCTTTCCAACGCGCGAGTTCTTGCAAGCGATACGCCTGACGCTGCGGCGCACGTTTTCCTAAAGGCAAGCCACCGGATTGTGGAAAGATCACACCGTAATCGACCGGCATGACCTCCACCGTTGCACCTGCACGTTTGGCCATCTCGGCAAAGCGCGCGTGTCCCAGATAGGTCCAAGGCGACACCGGGCTCAGGTAATACGCAATGTGCGCCACGCTTAGCCTTCCTGATCGAGAAAGCTCTTCAAGCGCTCTGAGCGCGAAGGGTGACGCAATTTACGTAGGGCCTTGGCTTCGATCTGACGAATGCGTTCGCGCGTGACATCGAATTGTTTACCGACTTCTTCCAGCGTGTGATCGGTCGACATTTCGATACCAAATCGCATCCGCAGCACCTTGGCTTCACGCGGCGTTAATGTGTCCAACACTTCTTTGGTGACATCGCGCAGCGAACCAAAAATCGCCGCATCCGACGGCGCGAGCGTGGCTTGGTCTTCGATGAAATCACCCAGGTGCGAATCATCATCGTCACCAATTGGCGTTTCCATCGAAATCGGCTCTTTAGAAATCTTCAAGATCTTGCGGATCTTGTCTTCAGGCATTTCCATTTTTGCGGCCAAGGTCGCTGGGTCGGGCTCTGCGCCGGTTTCTTGCAAGATCTGGCGCGAGATACGATTCATCTTATTGATCGTCTCGATCATATGCACCGGAATACGAATGGTGCGTGCTTGGTCAGCAATCGAACGCGTAATGGCTTGTCGAATCCACCACGTGGCATAGGTCGAGAATTTGTAACCGCGACGGTATTCAAATTTGTCTACCGCTTTCATCAAACCGATGTTGCCTTCTTGGATCAAATCCAAGAACTGCAAGCCGCGATTGGTGTATTTCTTCGCAATCGAAATCACCAAACGCAAGTTCGCTTCGGTCATTTCGCGTTTGGCGCGACGTGCTTTAGCTTCACCCGTCGACATCTGCGTGTTGATCTCTTTGAGATCTTTCAGCGAGATGCTGATTTTTTCTTGGATCGCGACCATCTTGCCTAACAACTCGATGATGGCTGGCTCCAAGCGAATCAGGCCGGTACTCCACGCATGACCACCACTCAACTCGGCCGTTAACCAACGGCGCGAGCCTTCGTTGCGCGGAAACACTTTAATGAAATGCGCCCGCGGCATGCCGGCCTTGTTGACGCAAATATTTAAAATCTCGCGCTCGTAGTTGCGAATTTGTTCGACCAGACTACGCACGCTATCGCACAGCTTTTCGACGTTACGCGCGGTAAATCGAATGGCCAGCAATTCGGTGCTGATTTTGTCGCGCGCTTGTAAGTAGTCTTTGTCTTTTGATCCGCGCGCTTCGAGCGCCTTGGTCATTTTTTCGTACAAACGACGAATGCGCGAAAATTTTTCGAGCGCTTCGGTTTTCATTTGCAACAAGTTGGCCGCGGCAGCCGCACCACCGTCATCTTCGTCTTCTTCGGCCTCCACGTTGTCGCCGTCTTCGTCTTCTTCAGCCGCGGCAGCCGCTTCGACTTTTTTAGGATCGAATTCTTCTTTGGCGTTCGGGTCGATCAAGCCATCGATCACTTCATCGATGCGCATTTCATCTTTCTCGACTTTTTCAGCCATATCGAGAATGTCGCGCACGGTGGTCGGGCAGGCCGAGATGGCCTGAATCATGTGCTTGAGGCCTTCTTCAATGCGTTTGGCGATTTCAATTTCGCCTTCGCGCGTGAGCAACTCAACCGTGCCCATTTCACGCATGTACATCCGCACTGGATCGGTGGTTCGACCAAATTCTGAATCCACCGTTGAGAGCGCGGCTTCCGCTTGCTCTTCAACGTCTTCATCAGTGGTTGCAACGGGCGGTGCATCCGGGTTGATAACAATTTCTTCGGGATTGGGTGCTTGGTCATAGACCGGGATACCCATGTCACCAAAGGTTGAGATGATTGATTCGATCTGCTCTGCATCAACCAAATCATCAGGCAGGTGATCGTTCACCTCGGTGAACGTTAAAAAGCCACGCTCTTTGCCAAGTTTGATGAGGTTGCGTAAACGCGTGCGACGCGTTTCAGCATCTTCTGGCGTTGGCGCGGGGCCCATGACCCAATCGGTCCCTTTTTTACGTCCGCCGCGTTTGCCACCTTTAGAAAGTCCTTGCGCGACCTTCGCCTCGAGCATATCGAGCGCGGCCTTGCCTTTGATGGCCTTGGCTTCAACCGGTGCCGCGACCGCGTCCTTTGCCGCGTCTTTACCAACAGCCTTTGCACCGACTTTATTTTTTTCTGCAGCGGTGGGCTTGGTAGTTGGTGCCGCTTTACCGGCTTTCACTGGTGCGGCTTGCGTTTTTGACTGTTTAACAGCGGCAACAGGTTTTGCAACGGGTTTGACCGGCGCTTTGCTTACCGGCTTGGCGGCAATTTTTTTCGCGACCGCTTGCTTCAGCGCTTT
>CANIIA010000071.1 GCA_947467435.1 Betaproteobacteria bacterium | reverse complement strand
CGCCACCACCGACTAAAAAAGCTACTCTGTCTTGCATCCGATTCATGATCAGGTTTCCTTCAATCCATAAAACTGCTTTGCTGCGGCTGGGCTAACGATGCCGTCACGTACATCTTCAATCACGCGTTGACGGTCACGTTCGAGCGGGTGACCAAATCCACCACCGCCAGGCACCGTCAACTCAAGCATGTCACCCGGTCGTAATTCAATTTGAGTTCCAAGCGTAATGCGTTTGCCGTTGACTTCAGCGATAGGCTCAGCCACTTCGGCGCCGCCTTCAAGACCGTAAATTGGTACGCCAAAGCGTCCTCCCCGAACACCCGCGAGAATGTATCCGTCTAGATCTGCATCCTGCGGCACACGGATCACCACGCGCTGACCGACACCACCGCGCTGGCGGCCCGCACCGGCCGAATCAGTGGCAAATGATTTCACATCAAATTGAATAGGCGCATCACCTTCGATGACTTCAATTGGAATACTCGCCACATTGGCTGGATAAGACAAACAAGCAATCCCATCACGTGTACCACGCGCGCCCAATCCACCATTAAAGGTCACCACGGCATAAAACGAACGACCATCTTTACGCCGCCCCGTAAAGTTACCGTACCACAGCGGCGTCGACCCGCTTCCAGCAATAAGTCGATCCGGCACTGCGTTTGCTAAGCAACGCATGATCAGCTCAGGCAGCATGTGTGCAATCACCGTACGGCCCCAAGTGGCCGCGGGAAATTGAGCATTGAGCACAGACGCTTCGGGCGCCACAATCTCGATGGCTTGCATACAACCTTCGTTGTTCGGCACTTCTGGATCCAACAAACACTTCAATGGATACACAGAATAAGACCGCGTCATGTTCAGCGTGACATTAATCGCTCTTGGAATTTGACCAGAAGAACCCGCGTAATCGAGTTTGATGGCGCCGTCTTTAATTGTGGTTTTGAGCGCCAATCGAACAGGCTCGTTGTAACCTGCCACGCCAGAGAGTGTCATTTCTGCGGCAAACTCTCCTTCAGGTAACGCACGAATCGCACGACGCATACTTGCATCACTCCGCCGAATAATTTCATCAGCTAATGGCGTCAAACGATCCAGCTGCGCATCGTCCATGATCGTAATAAGGCGCGTAGCCGCAGCGTGACTGGCCGCAATTTGAGCGCGTATATCCCCGATCACTTTGTCTGGTTCGCGCACATTGGCGCGTATAAACTCAAATACCGATTCCTCAGGTTCACCCGAACGATACAAACGAACAATCGGGATTTTTAGACCCTCTTCGTAAACATCACGACTTTCAAGCGTTGCAAGTCTTCCCCCCACGTTGAGGTGGTGCACCACCACCAACACGTAAGCGACGAGTTTCTCTCGTTGAAACACCGGTGTCGCAACCGTGATATCGATTAAATGTCCGCTGGCGAGCCAAGGATCGTTGGTGACAAACACATCACCCGGTTGGGCTGCACGGAATCCTGCGTGTCCAAGAAAATTGGGGATCGTAAAAGGCAGTATCCCCAGCAACCCCGGGGTCGAGTGCGTCGATTGCGACAGCATCCTTCCCGCTGGATCAAAGATCGCGCAAGCGTAATCATGAAAATCTCTAATCACGCTTGAAAAGGAAGTTCGTACCAACGTTGTCGCCGCTTCGTCCACGGTCGTCACCAGTCGACGCCACAACAGTTCAACTTCTAATGGGGTTAAGGGACGTGACATTTGAATTCTCTAAGACACTTGGACAATCAACATGCCGTATTCATTGACAGAAAACATACCTTCCGGACCAATCACTGTGGTGGTCTCTCTTTCTTCAATGAATGCTGCCCCCGAATACGTATGACCAGCAGCCAGTTTGTACCGATCAAATACTGGACACTCGACTTGACCAGACTGACCGAAATAAGCAGCCCTTGTACCTTTGCGAGCAGAAAAAATATCTCGATCAGCTGCCGCTATTTTTGCCGGCACAAAAGGTGTTTTAGATAGACATTGTGCGTACAACCGAAGATTCACCAGCTCAATATCGACATCTGCATAGATACGGCCATAATGCAGCTTGTATTCAGCCTCAAACCTTGCACGAATATCTTGCGTGCTCAGCTTGCCATCACCCAACTTGACCCGCACGCTGTACCCCTGGCCGCGATAACGTAAGTCAGCAATTTTGTTTGCCACCAAAAAATCAGCCGGTGCTTTCAAAAAATTTGCTGCATCGAGCAGCATCTCTTGAAATATTTTTTCGAGCGTTTCTGGCAAAGCCAAAGCAAGCAACCCGCGCACCGTTCTGACGCGATCTATCGCAAGATCCTCAACTAACATGCCAAGCGCAGACATCACTCCTGCCGCCGGCGGGATGATTAGTTTTTTAACGCCGAGTTTTTTTGCCAAGCCGTAGGCATGCACCGGTCCAGCGCCACCACAAGCCACCATACACATCGCCGTGATGTCTTCGCCACGCTCAGCAAGATGTAGCCGCCCTGCAGAGGCCATATCTTCATTGGCCAGCTCGTGAATGCCATAGGCGGCCTCAATCGCTGACAAGCCACCGAGTTGTTGTGCAACACTTGCAGAGATCGCACCCGCTGCGAGACTCGGCTGCAATTGCATGCTGCCGCCAAGAAAATAGCGCGGGTCTAGGTAGCCCAAGGCGACATCTGCATCGGTGACGGTGGGATCACGTCCACCCAACCCATAACAGGCAGGGCCAGGCGATGCGCCTGAACTTCGCGGCCCCACCTTGAGTAAACCCAAATGGTCGATACGCGCAATACTTCCGCCGCCCGTCCCAATCTCAAGCAAATCAAACACAGGCACGCTGATCGCAAAGCCAGAACCACGCTTAAAACGATACACGCGCGCCGCTTCATATTCCTCAGCAACCAGTGCTTCACCGCGCGCAATCGTGCACAGCTTGGCTGTCGTGCCGCCCATGTCAAAACAAAGAATATTGTGCTCATCGATCAGATTGCCCCACCAACGCGCAGCGGCAACACCGCCTGCAGGGCCAGACTCCAACACGCGAATCGGGAATTCGCGCGCAACATCTGCAGCTAATACGCCACCACCGGACTGCATGACATACAGCTCACCTTGAAAGCCACGGTCACCCAGCCCCGCGCCAATTTTTTCAAGATACGCATCGACCAGTGGCTTGACGTAGGCATTGGCCGCTGTCGTACTCGTACGGTCGTATTCTTTAATCTGCGGCAGCACATCGCTTGATAAAGAAACAGAAAGCCACGGCGCCTCGGCTTTTAACACTGACCCAATGAAAATTTCATTTTGAGCGTTGGCGTACGAATTCAATAAACAAACAGCCACGGAGTTCACGTGAAGCGCTTGTAACTGCTGCACGATGTGGCGCAAGGCATCCACGCTTGGTTTACGTAGAACGACACCCTCTGAAGAAACGCGCTCAGCAATTTCAAACCGTAGGCCGCGAGGAATCAGCGGTTTGGGATATTCGATTTGCAAGTCATACACGTCGTACCGAAGCTCGTTGCGCATTTCAAGAATATCTCGAAATCCCTCAGTGGTAATCAGCGCGGTCATCGCACCACGGCGTTCAATGAGTGCGTTGATGACGAGGGTTGTTCCATGCACCAAGTTTTGGCAATCACCTAAATGACAGGCATGTTGCTTGGCCAAGAGATCTAAGCCATCAAAAATACCTATCGAAGGATCCTGCGGTGTAGTGAGTGTTTTTTCTAGGCGCAAGGTACCTGTTGCATCATCGATGCACACAAAATCGGTAAAGGTGCCGCCAATATCCGTTCCAATGCGCAGCGATTTATTTTTATTTTTCATACTTAAATTACAACGATCGGCTGCGCTCTAGCCACAGCCCACGGGATTGCAAATGCGCAAGGCATCCTTCTACTTGAGCGTCCGTAAACATTTCGGTACCAACCACGCCAGGATGGGCAAATGCACCCGTCGCGATCAGTCGTGCAGCGTAAGCCGGTTGTAGTGCTGTCATCCGAGCTTGCGGTAGTGGATCCCAACCTGTTGGATGGCCCATCGAGACTTCGACCACACCGGCCTCACCAACGACGCGCACCCGCATCACGTAGTTGGTTGTGACACCAGACGGTTTTGGAGACCCATCGCCATGGATTGCCTCACGAAGCAGTGGCGCAAAATCGACTTGCTTACCCTCTACTGTCACGCGACGTTGAGGATCCATTAAGCCAAAGGCATACAGCGATTTGATCAACGTCATAATCGATGATTGATAGGAACCACGCACAGACACATTACGTGCATTGGCGACAAACCGCGGGATCGTTTGCGGCTCTGAGTGTGGTGTATAGACGAGTGAAACCTCTTCTTCGACGCCATGAAAACGCGTTTTGATTTCGCCACTAAACGGTGGCAGGTAGTGCAACTTTCGATCGATATAAATGGGTGCCTGCACGCCATTTCTAAATTGACGCAACGCTGTTTCTAATAAGCCTTCACTCGGATTGATCGGTCGAAACGTTGCGTACTCACATTCAATGGAGACATCGTCTTTAAATTGGCGCGCCCCCCAAGCTGCGAGCATATTCGTTAGTCCCGGACTCACGCCTGCGCCAATGAGCGCTGTAACACCGGCAGCTTTTGCAGCCTCTGTACGCGAAAATCGTTCTTCCATCAGTAGCGTGCCATGCACATCAATATAGTGTGTTTGGGTGCGAATCGCCGCATCTAAAATTTCCATACACTTAGCACCGTACGTACAGTTCACGACCACGGCGGCACCTTGCATCGCGTGTTCGATCAGTTCCGTATCGTCGGCACTCGCTTTCAACGTGCGGATCCGTTGAGGATCTAACGCTTGAATGCGATCGAGCGCGGCTTCATCAAAATCAACAGCCAGAATGTGCGCCTGCGGTTCTGAATCTAAAATATCTTGCGTAAGTGCGCGGCCGATATTGCCTGCGCCAATCAGGGCAATGTGCATGTCTGGTTTCTCAGTTAAAAATAATTAACCTGCGCAAAGACGCGCAAGGTCTCCGGCGCTCTGTAACTGTTCAATCTGTCTCACCGCATCGATCACAGCCTCAGCGCCCTTCCAACCCGGACGGCCAAGCGCTGCACAAGTGCGGAATTTGGCAGCGACATCCTCATAATTCATGGGATTCTTGGGATGCCCTTTCACGTACACCACCGTTTTATCAATGCTGCGACCTGAGGTGGTTTGTACTTTGACGATGCCAGGCATCGGAAACGTGCCGCGACCCTCTCCCTGCGCAGCTAAATCGAGATCGACATCGACACGCGACAGTAAAGCGCGTGCTGCTGGGTTTGCTAACCCCGCAGGCTGAAACGTCTGCACATCCACACCACCATTCGCTGCAGCATAGGCAACGTTAAACGGTAAGCTAAATTGCGCATCGGTTAGGCTTTGCGGATTCCACTTACGTTCGCGAGATAAGCACACCAGATCGTGCACTTCGCGGTTGGTCACCTTGACGGTGATTTTCTCGACTTCATTGGCTGTAATGCCAAGCGCTTTCATCGCCTCAACTGTGGCCTCAATCGGGCCATGGGTGTACTTGCAGCACGGATAGGCTGGCTTCAGCGACACTTCCATGAGTAACCAAGTCTTACCCAAGCCATCGAGCAGCGCGTGACGATCATACTTACCGCGGTGATAGACCGGAAAATAACCAAACTTACCTTCCAAAATTTCAGATGAACCGGTCACCCCTTTTTCTGCCATGAGGGCCGAAAGTAATCCACCTTCAACCGCCACGCCTTGCATCAATCGAACGGTCATGGCACCAGCGATATAGCCCTGTTGATTGCCGGCCAGTCTGGCGTGCGCAATACCCAGTGCATGGCGCGCTTGATCTTTGCTGAGCCCCAGCAACCTGGCGCTCGCCAATGCTGCGCCGTAAAAGCCACACTGATAACTCATCGAGCTACCGGTCTCACTAAAACTAATTCGCGAGGCCGCTGAAGTACGGCACACCATCTCTGCACCAATAGCAAGAGCACTCAAAAAATCTCGACCGTGGATGGGTCCGCGTCCTTCAGCCACCGCCAAAATTGCGGGTACCACATTGACATTGACGTGACACGTGTTTTGTTCATGCACGTCATCCAAATCCCAAGCACGACCACAAATTCCGTTGAGCATTGCAGCTGCTGGCATCGGAAGCTTTTGTCCTAACGCTAGCGCAGTCGCCTCAGTGGTTCCACCCCATGATTGATACATCTGCGCAATGGGCGCAACACCTTCTCCGGTCATCCCCGCTATCGATGCACCTAGGGTATCCAAGATCGCCATGCGTGTGCGCTCGACCACCTCAGGCGGAAGATCTTCATAGCGGGTGTTTAACCCCATATCGAGTAGATTTTCGATGGCGTCCATGCTCACTCCGGTTTGATGCCAGCGCTTTTCACAACGGCGGCAAACTTGGCAACATCCGATCGAATGCGCGCCATAAATTCATCTGGGGTACTCGATTGCGGTTCCGAACCGCCTTCGATCATGACCTTTTGCACATCGGGCATCGCAACAATCTTCACGATCGCAGCGTTTAACTGATCGACGATGGATCGCGGTGTACCGGCAGAAGCGAGAATGCCGTACCAAGATGAGAGCTCATAACCAGGAACACCCGCTTCTTCGATGGTTGGAAAATCAGGAATAGTGACGGACCGTCGCTTGGACGTGACGCCTAAGCCGCGCAGCTTGCCCGACTTCACAAAACCGATTTCACCAACGATGGTTGAGCAATACATATCAATCTGACCGCCCATCAAATCGGTCAATGCCGGCGTATCTCCTTTGTACGGTACATGCACAATGTCCAGACCGGCCAAACTTTTCAGTATTTCGATGCATAGCAACGGGGTACCGATACCAGATGAACCATAGGTCAATTTTCCTGGGTTGGCTTTAGCCAAAGCAATCAGTTCTCGAACATTGTTCGCTTGCAGCGTGGGTCGCACAACTAAGAAGTTTTGCGAAGAAACGATCTGCGAGATGGGTGCAAAGTCAGTGAGTACATTAAAAGGCAGCTTCGATGAAAACGCTGGCGCGATCGTCATGTTGGCCGTGCCAGTTAACAACGTATATCCGTCTGGTGCCGACTTGGCGACATAGTCAAAACCAAGATTGCCAGAGGCCCCCGCTTTATTTTCAACAACCACCGTTTGACCAATTAACGGTGAGAGCTTTTGACTAATAAGTCGACCAAGAATATCTGTCGCGCCACCAGGAGGATAAGGAATGATCATCCGTATTGGCTTGGTCGGCCAAGCTTGCGCCAGCACTTGAGACGATAAAAATAACAACGAAAAGAATACGGCGATGGCGCGGATCATCAGCAGACTCCTGTTGAGCTTTTAAACAGATTGGGTTGAGTTAAATTCGGACTCACGCAACAAGCGCCGTGAGATTTTTCCTGACATGGTGCGGGGCAAGGTATTCACAAACTCGATCTTGCGAGGATATTTGTAGGGCGCGATGGTTTGCTTAACAAAATCCTGTAGCTGACTGGCTAAAGCGATGTCCTGCTGCATGCCCTCTTTGAGCACAACAAACGCTTTAACCACCTCTCCACGAACTGCATCTGGGCTTGAAACAACCGCACACTCTGCAATGGATGGATGCTGCATCAGTGCATTTTCTACTTCGGTCGGCCCAATGCGATAACCAGACGAACTAATGATGTCATCATCACGACCCACAAAGTACAGTTCACCGTCTTCGTCTCGGTAGCCCACATCTCCAGCAATATGCCATTGTGTGTTACGCAACGGCATCTGAATCGCACCGTCGTTCCAATAGCCCAGCATCAGACCAGGATCCTGAATACTAAAGGCGATATCCCCACGTTCATTTGGCGCACACTCAACACCCTCAGCATTAACAATACGGACGATATTTCCAGAGAGCGATTGACCAATCATGCCGTTCTGCGGCGTCTTGTCTGGATCGGTCAGCGTAGCCGTTGTGGTTTCACTTTGTCCGTAACCCACAAGGAGTGAGCAACCAGAAAATTCTTTCCATCGTTGTGCCATCTCTGCGGTCATGACCTCTCCTGCAGACAAAGTCCAACGCAGCTGAGGTAGCGGTCGCTTTTGGGCGTTCGCAATAATCAGCCTTAACTCTGTCGTCACCGCCCCAAAAATTGTGACGCCATACTGCTCAAGAATATCTAAGCGTGCTGGCGGTTCTGGTGGGGACTCGTGCAGTATCGAAACGGCGCCGTTGGACCAAGCACCAAACAGCAAACAACTGGCAGCACGCGTCCATCCGGTATCGCTCGTGGTCCAGATGATGTCTTGCGCATGCATACCGAGTTGACGCCAAGGTTGCTTGCCACGCAAAAATACACTGCGTGCTGCATGCACAACCGCTTTTGGTAAACCCGAAGAACCGGAAGTGAAGTACATCAGCGCAGGATCGTTTGCACGCATGACGGCCAGCGGAGCTTCGGGACCCGTCTGATTCAACACAGCTTCAAAATCGATCCAATCGGCTGCACTACCCCGAGAAATACAAACTAAGCCGTTGCGGTTGACATCGACAAATCGGTCAGTAAATTTCTGCTCACAAATAACGCCTGTCGCGCCACTTTTTTTGAGTCGATAAGACAATTCATCGGCAGATACTTGTGTCACACATGGAACGGGAATCACCCCGATGTGTAAGCACGCAGTCATCGCGATCTGCCAGTCTGGTGTGCGATCCATCAAGAGCAATACGCGCTCGCCACGCGCTAGTCCAGCGGATGCAAGAAACGCGGCCAAATTACGCGCGCGTGTGGCAATCCGAGAATAGGTCCATGGCGTGGCACGGCCCTTTGCATCTAACGCGAGCGTAGCAACGGCATCGGGGTTAAAACGCGCACGCTGATAAACGACATCCTGAGCAAAGTTAAACGTCTCAGGTATTCGCAGGGGCGATAAACCGCTAAGCATGTCAGAAGTCCAAAACTTGGCGCTCTTGGTAAAACAACGCAGATCCAAAGAGCGTCCAGGGGGAAATTGAATCTAGAGCAATTTAGCACCCCAACTGGATCTACTGCACAGTAATCCCAGCGCGTTTCACAATGTCAGCAAACTTAGCGGTGTCATCCACAATACGCTTAGCAAACTCTTCTGGTCCTAAACGACCAGGTGCGATGCCTTGCGAAGCAAACTGCTGTGCAAACGCAGCCGAATCTAATACCGACCGCACTGCAGGTGCGAGTTTGCGAACCACTTCATCTGAAAGTTTTGCCGGTCCGACCAGGCCCCACCAAGCCGAAATATCAAAGCCTGGATAACCACTTTCAGCCACCGTTGGCAAATTCGTCATCAGAGGCAAACGATCCACACTCGACACAGCCAAGGCTCTTAAGCTGCCAGATTGAATATGCGGATAGCTTGCTTGCACAGAAATAAAACTGGCTTGCACTCGACCGGCAGTCAAATCAACCAGCGCATCGGCATCGCCTCGATAAGGCACATGATTCAGTTCAATACCCGCACGCGAAATAAACAAACTTGAAGTGAGATGCGGCCCCGCGCCCACACCCGAGGATGCATAACTCAGCGCATTCGGGCGCGATTTTGCTAACGCAACAAATTCAGCAACATTACGCACCGAGACATCTTTATGCACGACCAAAAAATAAGGCGCTTGAGCACACAAAGCGATAGCCCGAAAATCACGCGTTGGGTCGTAGGGCAAATCCTTGCGAAAGCTTGGCGCGATCACTTGCGCGCTCGACATCATGTATAGGGTATAGCCATCCGCTGGCGCTTTTGCGGCCAGCTCTGCTGCAATCGCGCCGGCTGCGCCAGTGCGGTTGTCCACAATAAAACTTTGCTTCAAGGATTCAGAAAGTCGCGCGGCCAGCGCGCGCGCAACGATGTCATTAGCACCGCCGGCTGGATAACCAACCAAAATACGTACTGGTCGATCAGGCCAATCAGCCGCTAGCGCAGGATGAGATAGACCGCAAAAAAGTAAAGCGAAAGAAAAAACAATGAAGCGAGCCCGCATCAGGTACCTCCTTTTGGATAACCATTCGAGCGTAAAAATTGCTGCAATAAATTCAAGCAATGAGCGGCATAGCCGTCGCAAATATTGTGACCAGCCGTATCCACCATAAATAGCTGTGAGCCAGCAATACGTTGTTGCATGTCGCGGTATGCACCCGCATGACCAATTTGTTCTTTACCCGCAGCGACAATCATAGTCGGGCAATGAATTTGACGGAGCTCTTCCATAAAATCATGGGTGCACATATGACTGACAAAACGCTCAATAAACGCAGGATCATTTGACCCGGCTTGGTCTAAAAACCAATGCACCAAGGCAGGATCAGCAGTCGAGTCAAAGCGCTCATGAATCGTTTCAGCTAAAAAATTACGCAAGCCTTTTTGCTTCACCAGAGGTAACCAAGTCAAGGCATGGCTATGTTTCACGCCCGGCGTTGATCCGTACAGTTCAAGCGTTTTTACGCGCGTTGGGTGCTGAATTGCAAACTGCTGCGACACATAACCGCCTGCCGAGTTGCCAACCAAATGCACTTGCTTCACGCCCAGATGATCGAGTAACTCACGGGTATCGTTGACGAGATCTTGTAGTGAAAAAGGTTGATCAACTGACGGCTGATCAGAGGCACCATGTCCACGTAACTCCATCCGGATGACACGAAAATCCCTAGCCAAAGCAGGCACCCACGCATACCAACGTTGGGCATTACCCATTGCTGCGTGTAAAAGCAACAAATACTCTGGTTGACGCCATGGATCACAAAAGTCATCCACCATATATGAAATATTTAATCCATCATGCGCCTGAAATTTATTCATCTAAGTCTCACATTGAATCCAAATTAAAAATCACTATTGAACGCGATGCATCAGATCGGGCTCCGACGATCGTACGCACGTGCCGCTTGTTCCATGGTCATGAACTGCGCGCCTTCATCACTGAGTGTTTTTAGTAGCTTTTCAAGCGCTAACATGCGGTGACCACGACCAATCACGAAGGGGTGAAAGGTGTAATTCAAAATACCCCACGATTCGGTGGCCTTCATGTATAGAAAATCATTGATCCAATTTTCCAAAACCAAGTTAGCATTCATCAACCCAGGTAATAGGGTTTGCTTGGTTCGAATAAATTCGAAGTGCGGATAATCATCTAATGTCCAACTCACAGGCATCTCGATCAGCCGAGTCGGTTGCCCAAAAATAGCAGGCTGCTCTAAGGTGATGACATCGCCTTGACGCACGCGATACGGATGATGGTCGCTCCCCATCATGCTGCTGTCATACATAAAACCATGCTTCAGCAGTAACTCAACCGAATGGGGAGACAGATCCCAAGAGGGAGAGCGATATCCACGCGCGAATTGTCCGGATAACTTTTTAATTTGTGCGTTAGCACGAACCAAGCCCTCTTCTTCTTGCTCTCGGGTTAAATCGTTTGGCTGCACATGCGTCCAACCATGGTGACCAATTTCATGTCCAGCATCAAACACCGCACGACACTGATCTGGATAAGTTTCAAGGGTATGGCCCGGAATAAACCACGTGGAAGAAATTTTGTACTTAGCGAGTAACGCTAAAATTCTTGGCACGGCCATCGGACCAAACTCTCCTCGAGAGATCGGCGTTGGGCTGGTCATGCCGCGCGAAATAAATCCGGACATTGCATCAAAATCAAATCCAATCGTCACAATGCTGGTAGGCATATCTTTCCTTTGAGATGACGTCAGTCTGCCGTGATTCGTGCCCGATCAATGACCTCGGTAAAACGACTCACGAGCATCTGATATTGTTTGTTGTGTTCTTGTGGTGAGTTG
>CANIIA010000070.1 GCA_947467435.1 Betaproteobacteria bacterium | reverse complement strand
TGAGCGCCGCGATTGTAGTGCCGCTGAACACATTGTTTGGCTTGGCGGCTGCTTGGGCGATGACCAAATTTACGTTTCCCGGAAAAAGTCTTTTATCGACATTGATTGATTTGCCGTTTTCCGTTTCGCCTGTCATCGCAGGATTGGCTTTTGTCTTGCTATTTGGCGCGCAAGGTTGGCTAGGACCTTGGTTGCGATCGCAAGACATACACATCATTTTTTCCGTGCCTGGTGTTGTACTTGCCACCTTATTTGTGACAACGCCTTTTGTTGCGCGTGAATTGATTCCTTTGATGCAAGCGCAAGGTAAAGACGAAGAGGAGGCCGCGATCACGTTGGGCGCGAATGGCTGGCAATTGTTTTGGCGCGTGACGTTACCGAATATTCGCTGGGGTTTGTTGTATGGGGTGATCTTGTGCAACGCCCGTGCCATGGGAGAGTTTGGTGCGGTCGCCGTGGTGTCAGGGCACATTCGAGGTGCAACGAATACGTTGCCGTTACACGTTGAAGTTCTCTATAACGAGTACAACTTTACCGCGGCGTTTGCAGTTGCATCGCTTCTCACATTACTTGCGCTACTGAGCTTGGCGATCAAGCAATTACTTGCTTGGCAAACGCAGCGTGGTGTCGAGCGATCAGCACATGGAGTCTCACTTGGGTATTAGTATCAGCAATCTTTCGCGCCGCTTTGGTCGAACCACCGTTCTAGAACGCATTAGCTTGCAGATTGCACGTGGTGAACTGCTCGGGCTGTTGGGCCCTTCTGGCTCGGGTAAAACAACGCTGCTACGTATTATTGCTGGGCTGGAGTATCAGTACGAGGGTTGCGTGATGATTGATGGGGTGGATGCGAGTGCACTCGAAGTGAAAGCACGTCGTGTCGGTTTTGTTTTTCAACACTACGCATTGTTTGAGCAACTATCAGTGTTCGAAAATATCGCGTTTGGATTGCGCGTGCGGCCGCGTCGATTGCGCCCTATCGAAACTGAAATTACGCGTCGCGTTCAGCAGCTATTGGCGCTGGTGCAATTAGAGGGCTATGGAAAGCGTTTCCCGCATCAGCTCTCCGGTGGTCAGCGTCAACGCGTGGCGCTGGCTCGGGCACTTGCGATTGAACCCCGGGTGTTATTGCTCGACGAACCATTTGGTGCGCTCGATGCAAAGGTACGCCTAGACCTGCGTCAGTGGTTGCGTCAATTACAACGTGAACTTGCCATTACCACGGTGTTAGTGACGCACGATCAGCAAGAGGCGATGCAAATTTCGGATCGTGTTGCCTTGATGCACGATGGTCACATTGCACAAGTGGGTTCGCCAACACAATTAAGAGATGCGCCAGCGTCTGGCTTTGTTCAGGATTTTTTAGGCTGATGCACGATGGCGTACAGCGCAAACACGCTGAAGATCGCAAACCAAATCAATGACCAAAGCGCGATCGAGCCCCCAAGAAATGTCCAATTCACTTCGGCGCATTGCCCCGAGCCACGCAGTAAATTGGTGAGCACTTTACTGAGCGGAAAATTGCCCATCATGAAATACAAATCGGGGCCACATTGCGGCACCAACTCTGGCGGTAAGTGTTGTAACCAAACTTGGCGTGCAGCAGTTGCCGTGCCGCCCAATGCAAGCATCAGCGCAAATACGCTGTAAATACGTTGAGCAAATCGTTGGGGTCCGTGCACTGCAGCCAAAGCAAATACCGCAATTAAACCCATAAAAAAACCACGCTGCACTAAACACAACGGGCAAGGCGCTTGCCCTTGCACGTACTGCAAATAAAAACCGTAACCCAATAGGGCCGCACCGATCAGCGCGGCCAGCGCAAAGCCAGCACGAAGATTGATTTTTTTCATGCTGGCTGGCGCGAGATCATTTTGGTTGAGAGACCAGCCGTAAATAGGGCTTGAGCGTTTTGAATCCTTGCGGAAATTTTTCTTTCAACTCTGCTGGATCGGTGAGGGCAGGGGCAATGATCACGTCCTGACCAAACTGCCAGTTGGCTGGGGTGGCAACGCGATGCGTATCGGTGAGTTGTAGCGAATCGATCACGCGCAGAATTTCATCAAAATTACGACCAGTCGAGGCAGGGTAAGTGATCAATGCGCGGATCTTTTTGTTGGGGTCGATAAAAAATACCGAACGCACCGTGAGCGTATCGTTGGCGTTCGGATGAATCATGCCATACAGATCCGCTACTTTACGGTCTGGGTCACCCAGAATCGGAAAGTTGACGGCCTGACCTTGTGTTTCGGCAATATCACCCACCCAGCGGTGATGCGAGTCGACCGAGTCGACGCTGACCGCAAGCACTTTGACGTCTCGCTGCGCAAAAGCGGCGTTGAGTTTTGCGGTTACACCCAGCTCAGTTGTGCATACGGGGGTAAAGTCTTTGGGATGCGAAAATAAAACGCCCCAGTGTTGACCTAGCCAAGCATGAAAGTGAATCGGTCCTTCAGTGGAATCTTGGGTGAAATCCGGGGCGATGTCGCCAATACGTAAGCTCATGATGTGTCCTCTGTCTGCAAGTAAATAATCGAATCAGCAGTCTAAAAAGGTGGACTTGAGCCGTGAAATAATTCTTCGCACTAAGCTTAGATGGATTGGCTATATCCCTCGCCCGATTTCTCTTGAACCCCCTTTTACCTTGATCGATCTGAGCCCGCCCAATGTGGCTCGTTTGACGGAAGATCGATTATTTTCTCAAGCAAGCCCGCGGCACTTTATAATCTGAAGTGCGCCGGATTAGCTCAGTTGGTAGAGCAGCGGTTTTGTAAACCGAAGGTCACGGGTTCGAATCCTGTATCCGGCACCAGTCTTTTGTCTTTGCACTGATCGGTGCTTACACCGTGCTGCGCAAAAGAGTCTTTGACGCGTCTGGTGCTAATCCGAGTGTGAGGTGCGTGTTGGCTCGATGGCGATGGATTTTTTTGGTGATTGCGGTGAGCCTCCTGTCAGGGTGCGCTACCGCGGGCATTGAAACCGCGGGTGGCCTGCAGGTGCCCGATGCAGAAATTTATTCCACCTTTGCCCAAGGGCAGGCGCGCTTACGTTGTGGTGCCGCGTGCTCTGGTGCTTGGGGTTATGCGCGTCGGAACTTAAAGCAACTGCACGATACGGGCGCTTGGCGTGAACTTGCGTTGCAAGTCGCGCGCATTGGTCATGACAGCAATCTGGGCTACTTTTATCTCGGCCGTGCGGCCGAAGGATTAGGGCTGACCGAAGCGGCGAAAAGCTATTACTTGGTCGCCTCAGGGGCGTTGCGATGCGATGCGTTCATCAATAACTGTGACGGATTTCAACTACCGCAATTAATCAATACCCGCTTGGAATCCATGGAACGGGCGGCATCGATTGCCCGGGAGCAAGCACGTCGGCGTGAAGCGGAAGAGGCTCGAAACAAAGTGCAACGCGTACCGCCAACGCCGCCGGTACGCGTGGACTAAGGGTGAAGCGCTCAGTGCGCGTTTGCAGGAGCTGTTTTGCTTGCAGCGCGTTGTTCGCGTTTAATTTGCTTGGCTTCGCGCGATATTTTTTTCTTTGCTGCTGCTTTTTTACGACGCGTGGTGATGGTGCTTGAGTGGCTCATGGTGGGCTCTTCGTTCTAAAACAGTGGGATTAAACGCGGACGTCAACGCGCTGGCCGGCATGGGGCTCGTGCGCTGCTGCGGGCGCTGGGCGATGCTCCACCGGTTTGGCTTGCGCAGGTGCTGGCTTCGGAGCCGCTGCGGCAACTGGTTTTGCCGCGGGTGCTTGTGGTGGGGCGTTACGCGCGCTGGTAATTTGCATTATTGACTCCGATCTTTGATGGTGCGCATCTTATCTTACTTGCGATGGGTCGTCGGCGGTTCGTGTGTAAATTCAAAAGAGTGAAGCGGTGCGCGGTGTTGGCGTATGGGCATTGAGCGCCGCCGCTGGAAAAGCGTTTAAGAGCGCCGGAGCGTCTACGGTGCGTGCATTGAGCCACGTATCGTAAGACGCTTCTGGCAAAACTACCACCATCCGTTTTTCATCCTCAGGTCGATGAAACTGACGCATCAACGCATGCGCGTTGGCATTGATTGTGAGCATACTAAAACTCACGCGGGGCAAGCCTTCTGCAGAGGTGGACTGCGCCCAAATTCCGGCAAGTCCCATGGGCTGTCCATCAGCGCGAGTAATGCGTGCTGCTTGTGCACGGCCACTGCGCCAATCGGGTTCGAAGATTGCTGTCGCAGGAATAATGCAAAACTGCGCGCGTCGCCATGCATCTCGAAACGCCGGTTTAGTTGCGACGGTTTCTGAGCGTGCGTTATACGTGTGTCGAGCAATTTTTTGCTCTCGCGACCAATGTGGGATCAAGCCAAACGTGGCGGGATGGGCTTGTCGCACCGTTGGGTGATCTGGATTTTTTCGAATGCAAGTTCCTATCTCACCTGGCCAAGTGTCCGCTTGTGACAGACCCTCGAGCGCGGTGGCTGCAAAGTGCGTTTGCAGGGTATGTGGATCGCTCACAGGTTGGTAATGACTGCACATGGCGACGCGTCTCCTGATTGGCTGGTCCTGCGATCAGCCATACTGCATGAACCACCGGGCCCACCGTGTTTAATTGAACTGTCAGCCGACCGCCGCGACGTGCGTTTTGGTCATGGGTAGCCTAAAATTGAGTTAGATAATTTAAATGATTTAATCACCCTATGAAATCAACGGGTTTGCAGAACAGTCGGCAGCTGCTGTGTTTGGGCCTTATCGCGCTGGTCGGCGCGTTGTCGCCCGGCGCGGCCTGTGCCCAAGTCGACCCGGAATTTCGTCTGTTCATGGATGTGTTCCGCACGCTGATTGATAAAGCGGGATCAAGCCCAGCCCCTGCACCGGCTCCAGCTCCAGCTACGCCGCCAGCCCCAGCCACGCCACCCCCGGCAGTCAGACCGCCGCCGTCGGCGGAACCCCCTCTGCCGCCTGGGATGCGTGCTGCGCAAGCGACCGTGCCGATGCAAACGTTGAACGTGCATGCCTTGGTTGTGGGTAATGCTGCCTACGCTGGCAGCGCACGCTTAAACAATCCGATGAACGATGCTCGCGCAATGAGCGAACAGTTTCGTTCTCTCGGATTTGCTGTGACCGAAGTCTTAGATGCTAATCGCGCGCAACTGGTGGGAGCGCTCGGACGCTTTAGTCGCAGCGCAGCCAATGCGGATGTCAGCGTGTTGTTTTATGCAGGTCACGGTGCGCAGATCGCTGGGGTGAATTACATGCTGCCGACAGATTTGGATTTGCGCGACTTCAGTGCGGTGCCATTACAAGGCGTGTCACTGAATGCCGTGGTCGAGCAATACTTGCCAGGAAAAACCAAGCTCGTGTTTTTAGATGCTTGCCGTGATAATCCGTTGATGCAAGTAGCGAGCCGCGGCTTTAGTCGCGGCTTGGCGCCGATCAATGTATCCGAAGGGACATTGATTGCCTATGCAACCAAAGATGGTCAGGTGGCCGATGACGGTGGCAATCAACGCCACTCACCATTTACAGCGGCGCTGTTGGAGCATTTACGCGACCCCGATGATATTGCGGTGGTGTTGCGAAAAGTACGTGAACGTGTGCTCAAGACCACCGGTGGCAAGCAACAACCGTGGGAGTATGGTTCGCTGACAGGTGGTTCGTTGGTGTTATCTGCGATTCGTCCACCCGCACGACGTGATTAAGGTGTGCTGATCTGCTGATTTAAAGGAATCCTCGAATGTTGAAGTGCTCTGTAAGTAGTGTGTGCCTGCGTCGCGTCGCGATAGCGATGAGTCTTCTCCTGGGCTTGGCCTTGATCCAAGTAGAGGTGCTTGCGGCAGCCGGACGTCACGCGTTGTTGGTTGGTATCACGCGCTATCCACCATCGGCTTCAGCGATTGATTTAACAGGCGTGCCATTAGATTTAATTAGTGCGCGCAAGATGGCTAAGGCCATGGGCGTAGATGACAGCGCAATCAGCGAGGTGAAAGACCAAGAGGCAACAAAGACCAATATTTTGGCTCGCTTAGCGCAGCTGCGCGCCAAGGTGCTCGAGGGCGATCGTGTGTTTGTTTATTTTTCCGGGCACGGCACACGCGTGATGACGCGTAATGGTTGTGAAGAGGGTTTTTTAACTTTTGATGAACAAGTCATCAATGAACAAGAGTTGGCCAAGTTCACCAGCCCAATTAGTCAGCGTGCAGAAAAAGTCGTCGTGATGATTGATGCGTGTTTCTCTGAGGGGGTGGTAAATCCTGTGCGTTCGCTCAATCAGGCGCGTCCTAAATTGGTTGCAAAATTTGCTAGCCGCAGCGTCACCCCAGCGTGTGACTTACAGGGGGTGAATAATCGCGCGGGTAGTCGCAGCTTGTTGAGTGAACTCGATCGACTCGGTGTACGTGGTGAAAATTTTGTGCAAATTGCAGCCGCGCGTCGCGACGAAGTGAGCTGGGATGAAACTGATAAAGGCGGTGTTGCAACGCAAGCATTTAGCCAATGTCTATTGAGTGATGCACAAGACCTCAATGGCAGTGGCGCAGTTTCGTTGGACGAAGTGCGCGCGTGTGCACAGAAATTTGTCGATGCCAAAATGGCGCCGCTGCGCGATCAAGGCTATTTGCCGAACACCATCCAAGTGTTTGGTAACCGTAACTTGGTGGTGACACCGGCCATTACCTACAAACCGCCTGCGCAAACGGTGGCCTTGGTGACACCAACACCGACGCCAACGCCAGTTGCAGTGAAGCCGCCGGTGACTGCTCCAACACCAACGACTGTGACTGCGCCGCCAGTGGCCTCGCCAGTTGTTGAAGCGCCAACCCCCATCACACCCAGTCCGGTGTTGACGAGTCCACCGCCTAGCGCGCCGGTACCGCAAGCGGTGGTGGACACCCCGGTTGCGGTGACGCCGCCGCCGACCGTGACTTCGACGCCGGTGAAACCGTCACCACCAACGGCGGTACCGCCAGCACCGCCAGCGTCTCCGAAGCCGCCTATCGCCAATAAACCGCCGGCCTCACCCAAACCGCCGATCCAAGTGGTGACGGCGCCGCCGCCAACGCAAGCGCAAATCGCGCTTGCGCAGCAGATGGATATCCCCGCGCCACCGCCGAACGTGATTGGCCCTTACGCCACGATGACCGACATCTTTCAGCAACGTGATCCGCGCCGCGCGTTACGTGTGTCGATGCCGCGCAGTGAATTGCGCATTGGACAAGATCCAGTGGCGATGAACATCCAATCTGCGATTGATGGCTATGTGTATGTGGTCATGCTCGGGAGTGATGAAAAAAGTTTTTACCTGTTGTTTCCGAACAAGATCGATACCAACAATCGCATCAAAGCCAATCAAACCTTGAAGTTGCCGCGCGAGAGTTGGAATATCACCGCTGCTGGTCCCGAAGGGGTTAATCGTGTGTTGGTGGTGGTGAGTCAGTCAGCGCGTGACCCAAAGATTTTTGTCCCTGAGGGCGCTGGCGGTGGTGACTTTACGTATGCCGTTGCTGATTTACAAAGCCGACGTCGGTTGGTTGATTTTTTTGTGGGTCGAGGCGTACAAGGACGCTCGAGTGCCATGGCGGCAGCTTTAATTGATTTGAAGGAGATCCGTTGATGTTACGTCTTGTGGTTGGGTTATTGCTCGTTGCCGCGTCGACGGCTTTTGCGCAAGTGCCGTCAGCGCAACAAGAATTATCAGTCGAGGATCTGGTGCGGGCGCTGACTCCACCACAGGCATCGAGCACGCGGAGTTTGCGCAACCTAAAAGTGGAACCCGCCAAGGTCGATTTAGTGATCAACTTCGATTTCAATTCCGCGCGTATTCTTGAATCGAGTCGACCACAACTTGAGCGTCTCGCAACGGTGATGAAGTTAGAACAAATGCGCACCTTGCGTTTTCAAGTGGAAGGTCACACCGATGCCAAAGGCACGGCGCAGTACAACCAAACCCTGTCTGAGAAACGCGCCGCTGCCGTAGTGAATTTTCTAACGCAAGAAGGTGTCGCTGGCGTACGCCTCGATTCGGTTGGTCGTGGCTTTAATGAGTTGTTGAACAAAGACGATCCAACTGCAGCGGCTAACCGTCGTGTGCGCATCGTCACCTTGGTGCAATGATGCGAGCGACGTCTTCCCTCAGTGTTGCGGTGGTCTTGAGTTTGGTGAGCGTGGCTGCGAACGCGAATCTGCAACTTGTGACCGAGGCTGAAATGCGCGCTTCGGTGGCTGCACCGAGTCTGGTCGCACGTGCGGTGCCTGAAAAAGATGCGCCACGTATTGAAATTATCGCGCCCGATTTACATGGCATAGTGAGCTCGCCAACGCGCGTGCAGCTTAAATTTATCGCTACCGCACCTGCGGCACCAAGGCTCGATACGTTTCGTGCTTTGTATGGCGCTTTTCGTATTGATATCACTAACCGTTTGCTTGAATACGCCAAACTTACCCCCGAAGGTGTGGTACTAGATTCAGCCAATCTACCGTCGGGCTCGCACAGGATTTTTTTAGAAATACAAGACAGCGCCGGACGAGTTGGTACTCAAGTACTCAGCTTTACAGTGCAGTAAATTTTTAGCCTCATCCATCGTTCAAGGACGCAAATGCGCACGCATTTTTTATATCGGTTGTTGAGTTTGTGTGGTGTGGTTGTATTTTTTCTTGCAGCCTGCGCAAGTAATACAGAAAAAGTTGAAGTGCCAGAAGGCCCGCTCAAATTTATTGATCTAGCCTTATTTGACCGGCAGCTACAACAAAAGCTACGCGATAAGCCCGATGAGGTGCGTATCGAGTTTGTTGATCGGGTCAAGCCCAGCCAGTTACCTGAGCGCCTCAATGTTTGGATGCTGGGGGTACAAAACGCGGGTGGTCAGGTGCGCGTGTCTTTGCCACCAGGAGATATGCAGCCGCGCGGTTTGCCTTTGCTCTCGTTTTTCCCCGCCTTGTGGAGCGCGATCCGTAGCGAGCGTCCAAGTGACGTACCGAAAGAAGTGATTGAAGGTTACGAAGCACAAATTCAATTGCGCAACGATGGTAGCGGCGATCGCGTGGTCGATAGCATCGTACTCAAGCGTCGCTGAAGGTGACTACTTTTTTGCGTCGGCTTTTTTGACGTTATCTTTTTTGGCGTCTTTGCCGGCGTCCTTAGCGTCGCCTTTTTTGTCAGCCGCGGGCGCGGGTTGGTCTGGATCGAGTGTGGTTTTGCACACCTCTTTGCTACCAAGCTTGGTCGAGATTTCTTCACAGACCCGTTTGACTCGATAAGCGTGCGCTTGAGCGATCGGTGACCACGCAAGGAATGCGGTCATTCCCTGCATGGCTAAACGCTCAGCGCCCAGGCTGAGTAGGCACAGTGTGCTGGTACTGATGAGTATCGCGCGCAGATGCTTTTGCATTTGACCTCCAAGGGGGCAGGAACAATTTGTTTTGTGCCGATGGGACATCGGACATCGTTGTTCAGTTCCTGCGTTACCTAAGATGGTGCGCGTTTGGTAGGCAAATGTCTTGATGCAGCGCAAACGTTTTAGTAGTAAACGTCTTAAAAATTATATATTGCGCCGCAAAATTGACACGATGCGCAAGCAAAAGCCCTCGGTGAAAAGGGCGTTAGGCGTGCTTACTTAGAAACGCGCGAATGCGCGGATAGATCGTTTCGCGATAGCGTCGACCACTGAAAATTCCGTAGTGACCCACGTTAGGCACGTGATAGTGCTCGCGACGAGAAGCTTCAATACCGGTACACAAAGCGTGCGCCGCTTCGGTTTGCCCATTGCCCGAAATGTCGTCTAACTCTCCTTCAATGGTGAGTAGCGCTGTCTCGCGGATTTTTTCGGGTCGGACTGGTTGCGTATGCACATGCATCAGGCCTTGTGGCAGCTCAAAGTCTTGAAATACACGGCGAATGGTTTCGAGGTAATACTCAGCGGGCATATCGAGCACCGCGTTGTACTCGTTGTAAAACCGTCGATGCGCATCTGCGGAGTCACCATCGCCAGCAACGAGATGATCGTAGTACTCCCAATGCGCATTGAAGTGTCGATCGGGATTCATGGCTACAAATCCAAGATGCTGCAAAAAGCCAGGGTAGACGCGTCGCATGTATCCAGGATATTTCACTGGCACACGATGAATGAGGTTCTGTTCAAACCAAGCGTAAGGTCGTTTGGTCGCCAGATTGTTGACAGCGGTTGGACTACGACGCGCATCGATTGGCCCGCCCATCATCACCATCGCTTTGGGCGGGTGGGCTTCTGCGTCATCGGCCATGAGTGACAACGCGGCTAACACCGGCACCGTGGGCTGACACACCGAAATGACATTTAGTTGTGGCGCAAGATGTCGTGCAAATTCGCGGATGTAGTCGACGTAATCATCAAAATGAAACAGTCCTAAATCGAGTGACACCATGCGCGCATCCACCCAATCGGTGACGTACACGTCGTAGTGTTGCAACATGGTTCGCACGGTGTCGCGTAACAACGTGGCGTGGTGACCCGATAAGGGGGCAACAACAAGCACTTTGGGTAACTGCCTCGGTTCAGCAGTTACACATTGGAAACGCAGCAACTTACAAAACGGCTTCTCTAGGATGGGCTCGATCACCACCGGAGCAGCAACGCCCTCCAACAAAATATGATCAATCGCCCATTCAGGTTTGTCGTAACGCGCTGTCACGCGCAAGAATAAATCGCTGCCCGCAGCGATTTCTTTGGCAAGCGGGGTATGTGCCCACGGGCTAAACGGATGACCAAACCATCCCTTAGATAATTCGGCGGCCATACGCATCGGCGTCATGGCGAGATGTTGAGCTTCGTAGAGGCTATACAGCACGCAGTGCCTCCATAAATAGGCAATACGGCTTTATACCAGCTTTGCGGCGCCGCCGCATTCGCAATGACTCGCTGAGCGAAACGCTCCCAACGGACCCTCGTTGGTACCCAAGCCGGTCGTTATTAGGCAAAAAATTACGCGTGTGTTTCACGCAATGCACGACGCAAAATTTTTCCGACATTGGTTTTGGGCAATTCGGCGCGAAATTCAATGTGCTTGGGACGCTTGTAAGCCGTGAGCTGCTCTTTGCAATGCGCAAACAGCGCTGCCTCATCTAAGCCAGGGTCGCGCTTGACTACAAACAACTTGACTGCCTCTGTCGAGTGCTCATCTGCAACGCCCACTGCAGCGCACTCAAGCACTCCGGGGTGTAGCGCAACGACTTGTTCGATTTCATTCGGATACACATTAAATCCGGAAACCAAAATCATGTCCTTTTTACGATCAACAATCGTCGTAAAGCCACGTGCATCCATCACACCAATATCGCCGGTATAAAACCAGCCATCTGCATCCAGCACATGCGCCGTTTCATCGGGCCGCTGCCAGTATCCGGGCATCACTTGCGGGCCGCGTATGCAAATTTCACCTGTCACGCCGTAAGCCACATCCTGACGTGCATCATCGCGAATCGTAATTTCTGTCGCAGATAACGGCACACCGATGGTGCCGTTGTAAGCCCGAAGATTGAGCGGATTCATGGTGGCAGTTGGGCTGGTTTCCGTGAGCCCGTAGCCTTCAAACAACGGACGACCGGTAAGCGCTTGCCAACGATCGGCCACTGCTTTTTGTACAGCCATTCCACCGCCCGCAGTAATTTTTAATGATGAAAAATCTAGCTTAGAAAATTCGGGGTGGTTGAGTAGTGCATTGAAGAGGGTATTCACACCAGTAAAAATGGTGTACTTGTGACGGCGTAGTTCTTTGATGAAGCCCGCAATATCACGTGGGTTCGGAATCAAAATATTTAAGCCACCGAGTTTGGTCATCAACAGACAATTCACCGTGAGCGAAAAGATGTGATACAGCGGAAGCGCGGTAATGATGGAAGGCGCGTTGTGATCGAGTCCAGGGGCAAGCCAATAGGCCATTTGCTCGATATTGGCGATGATATTTCGGTGTAACAACATC
>CANIIA010000069.1 GCA_947467435.1 Betaproteobacteria bacterium | reverse complement strand
TCCAGCACGTTGCGTGATGGCCAACCCAAAGTCAATCTATCCGAAGCCTTAGGAAGCGTGCCGGGTTTACTGATTCAAAATCGCAATAACTACGCGCAAGATTTACAGCTGTCGATCCGAGGATTTGGCGCACGCGCAAGCTTTGGAATTCGCGGCGTCAAGCTCTATGCTGATGGCATTCCAGCCACCATGCCAGATGGTCAAGGCCAAGCGGCGAGTTTTAACTTATCGTCTGCCGAACGTATCGAAGTGATGCGCGGTCCATTTTCAAGTCTTTATGGCAACAGCGCAGGCGGTGTGGTTCAAGTGTTTACTGAACGTGGACCGATGCAACCAACCCTCGATGCAGAGCTGCTCAGCGGCGCTTGGGACACCCAACGACTTGGCGTAAAAGCAAGCGGTACCAGCAATGGCATCAATTACGTTGCAGATTGGTCGCAATTTCACACCAACGGTTGGCGCAGTCATTCAAGCGTCACGCGCGAACAACTCAACAGCACATTGCGCTGGCAAGTGGGTGTCGATACACGCGCGACGCTGGTATTCAATATGTTGGATCAACCCGATACCCAAGACCCACTCGGTTTAACGCGCGCGCAATATAGCGCTGACCCTCGTCAGGCCACATCCGTGGCGAGCACCTACAACACCCGCAAAAGTATTCGTCAAAACCAATCAGGACTGACCATCGAGCAACGCCTCTCGGCGAGCGATAGCGTTCGGATCGCTGGCTATTTTGGTGATCGCACCTTACAACAATATTTAAGCCAAACCGGTGATAACGCTGGCACCAGCATCGGCGCGGGCGGTGTCGTTGACTTAGATCGTTGGTTTGGTGGAGCCAACATCACCTGGTTACATGAAGGCACGCTCGCTGAGCGCCCCTTCAATACAACCGTGGGTGCCGAGCAAGAAATACAACAGGAACGTCGTCGCGGTTACGTGAATAACAGCGGTACGGCGGGTTCTTTGCGACGCGACGAAAATGATCGTGTTAGTGCACGTAATTATTTTGCGCAATCGGATTGGCGCTTTGCGGATCGATGGTCGATGAGCGCGGGTGTACGTTACAGCCGCGTTGCCTTTAATGTGCAAGACAACTACATCACGACCAGTTCCCCGGCAAATCCCGATGATTCGGGGGCATTGCGCTACACCAACACCAGTCCAGTTGCAGGGTTGAGTTATCGACTGGCACCCGAGGTGGCGGTGTATGCCAGCGCGGGCCGTGGCTTCGAAACCCCCACCTTCAGCGAGATTGCCTACAGCAGCAGTAGTGGCCCAAATTTTACGTTAGCCGCCGCGCGTTCAACCAACGCTGAGATCGGTCTGAAAGGACGCACCGATCTGCATCGATTTACCTTGGCGCGTTTTAGTACCACGACACGCAATGAAATTGTTGTCGATAGCAGTGTCTCCGGTCGCACCTATTATAAAAACGCCTCGCGTACGCAACGTGATGGCTGGGAAGCCGCATGGAATGCCGCCTTACCAGCCAATCTCGACACCACCCTTGCCTACACGACACTCAAAGCAACCTATGCAGAAAGTTTTACCAGCAGCACGAGTACCATCGCCGCGGGTAACGTATTGCCTGGCGTGCCTGCATCTACGCTGTATGCCGAAGTGCGCTGGAAACATGCGCGCAGCGGATTTTCAACTGCCCTCGAAGCGCGACGTAACGCCAAGATTTATGTCAACGATGCCAACAGTGATGCCGCCGAGGCGTATAGCGTCGGCAACGTGCGCGCCGGTTTTGAGCAAACCGGGCCAGGCTGGAAGATGAGCCAAACATTGCGTATCGATAATGTGGCCAATCGACGCTATATCGGCTCGGTGATTGTGGCCGACTCCAACAGCCGATTTTTCGAATCCGCGTTACCTCGCAGCATCTCGCTCATGCTGAGTGCACGCAGCACCTTTTAGCCAGTGATTTAAATACTTTCTGAATCCAGCGCATGTCTACCCTCCCACCGCCATTACCCGAGACCTTAGGTGCGCTCCTGGCGCAGCCATCACCGAGCGCGTCGCCATGCTTGATTGATCGCGATCAACCCATCGATCGACAGACCCTCAGCACGCAAGCGCAGCACTTAGCCCGCGCACTGATTGATCTGGGCGTACACCGAGGCGACCGCGTGGCCATTTGGTTACCCAACGTGCCTGCATGGCTCGCGATGTTTTTTGCTTGCGCACGTATCGGCGCAATTGCCGTGGCAGTAAACACCCGGTTTCGTAGCAACGAACTCGTCGATATTCTGGGCCGCTCGGGTTGTAAGGTGCTGGTGTATTGGCCAGGATTTGATCGCGTTGACTTTAATCACACATTAAACGCGTGCGATGCCAACGCGTTGCCTGCCCTCAGCTGTTGTATTGCCTACACCGAAGGCGAATCCGTCCCCAAGTACGTGTTGGGCAAACCTGTGCATGCCTATCCAACGTTATTACAGTCCGCGCCGCTATTCGAGGATCAAGGCAACGCTGACTGCCCCTGCGTCATCTTTACAACCTCGGGCACCACCAAAGCACCCAAGTTTGTTCTACATACCCAACGCAGTATGTTGACCCACGCGCGCGATGTCGCTCAAGGTTTTGGCTTACACGCACACAGCCTGCTTTATCTAGCGCCGCCTTTGTGTGGCGTGTTTGGCCTGTGCAGCGTGCTCGCTGCGCTCAGCGCGCATCGACCTTGCATCATGCATCCTGTGTGGGATGCAACGCAGGCCGATACAGCCATCACGCGGTATCAAGTGACGCACTTTAATGCCACGGACGACGCCATCGCGCAATTGCTGGCACGCTCAACACGCACCCCGATCTACCCAACCGTTGCATTTGTTGGTTACGCCGCGTTCAATCCAGCACAAGCCGATATCGTCACACGCGCACAGGCACGTGGACTGACTGTGTTGGGCTTGTATGGCATTAGCGAAATCCAAGCACTGTTTTCAAGGCAACGTGAAGACGCACCACTCGCACAACGCATGTTAGGGGGTGGTTATCCAGTGTCTTCTCGGGTGCGTGTACGAACACGCGACCCCGAGACAGGGCAAGTACTCGGTCATGAGCAGAGCGGTGAGCTTGAATTTTTTGCACCCGATTCACGCATGCTTGAATATTTTGGTGATGATGCATCGACTGCTGCTGCGACGACGGAAGATGGTTGGTATCGCTCAGGAGATTTGGGCTACACACAAGCCGACGGATGCTTTGTCTATCTGACACGCATGGGTGATTCGCTACGCTTGGGTGGCTTTTTAGTCAGCCCCGCCGAAATCGAAGCAATGATACAAACCCTGCCTGAAATCGATGCCTGTCAGGTGGTGGGTGTGACAATCAACGGCGCACTGAGGCCCGTGGCCTTTGTGATTCCTAAACACAATGCGGTGATTCACGCCACCACCATTATCGACCATGTCGCTCAGCACTTAGCGCGCTACAAAGTACCTGTGCGTGTATTGACCATCGATCGCTTTCCGGTCACGGAGGGCACCAATGCAACAAAAATTCAAAAACATAAATTACGTGCACTCGCACAAGAACAACTCAATGCTGTTTAACCCGAGGAGACCCATCATGAAAAAAACCATGCTTCAACTCGCGATCGCTGCCGCATTGGCCAGCACAGCAGGACCGGCCAGTACCCAACCCAAGCCGACGCCAGCTAAATTTTCAGATGGCGTGGTCAAGATCGGATTGATTTTAGATATGTCCAGTCTGTATGCCGACATCACCGGCGAAGGCTCAGCGTTAGCTGCACGCATGGCCGTCGAAGACTTTGGTGGCAAGGTATTGGGCGTCCCGGTTGAAGTGGTGACTGCAGACCATCAAAATAAAGCGGATATTGCCGCGGCAAAAGCACGCGAATGGTTTGATACACAAAAGGTCGACATGCTCGCTGATGTTGCTGCTTCAGCCACTGCATTAGCTGCACTAGAAGTGGCCAAACAAAAAAATCGTATCGCCATGTTTAACGGCCCAGGCACGACACGTCTGACCAATGAAAATTGCACCCCAATCAGCGTGCACTACGCTTACGACACTTATGCGTTAGCGGCAGGCACCGGGCGCGGGGTACTGAAAACTGGCGGCGACTCGTGGTTCTTTCTCACTGCCGATTACGCCTTTGGTCATTCCTTAGAAAAAGACACGAGTGATGTGGTGCGTGCAGAAGGCGGAAAAATTTTAGGCACCGTACGTCACCCGCTCAACGCCTCAGATTTTTCTTCTTTCTTATTGCAAGCGCAACAATCCAAAGCCAAGATCATCGGCTTAGCCAATGCCGGTGGCGACACCATCAATGCGATTAAAGCGGCCAATGAATTTGGCATTACAAAAAACCAAAGCTTGGCCGGCTTATTGGTATTTATTAACGATATTCACAGCCTCACGCTGGGGACAACGCAAGGCATGTTATTGACCGAGTCGTATTACTGGGACATGAACGACGATTCTCGCAAATGGGCGCGTCGCTTCTTTGAAAAAATGAAGAAGATGCCCAACATGGTTCAAGCAGGCACCTATTCCTCGGTGATGCATTACCTCAAGTCAGTCCAAGCGGCAGGCACTGATGACACCGCGACAGTGATGGCCAAAATGAAATCCACCCCCATCAACGATTTCTTCGTCAAAAATGGCCGCATCCGCGAAGATGGTCGTTTGATTCGCGATATGTATTTGTTTGAAGTCAAGAAACCCTCAGAATCAAAATATCCGTGGGATTACTACAAACTCAAAGCCACCATACCTGGCGAACAAGCATTTATGCCGATCGCGAAAAGTAGCTGTAGTTTTGTGAAGAAATAAGTACGTCAGAAACGCTGCAAGTCGTCAATTGACCAGCACGCCCGGAAATCAGGGCGCTGGTCAATTACCCGACCAATCAATCCACACATCGCGTCAATCAATGCGTTGATTCGATCGGGATTGTTCAATCGCAACGGCGCGTCGGGCTACCACGCGACTGCGTAGCACTCGCGTCGCGGATCTGCACCTGCATGCCGCAATCCGGTGTGTGGTGATTGCAGCACTGCACACACCGCTCCACCTGCAGCCGGATATCTTGCCCAATGATCAATGACATGACCCATGCCACTCAATTGCGCTGAGACACTCGGATCGATGCCCTCTTCCACGCACAAACGTCCTGGCACGTAGTCATGTGGCGCAAAAGAATTCGGAAAATTTGCACTCCAGACGCGCGAGGCTTCAATCGCGCGTTGTACCGGCATATCAAACGCGACCACATTTAAAAAGACTTGCAGCATCGCCTGCATTTGCACATCCCCACCTGGCGTACCGAGTGCCATGTACGGTGCGCCTCCACGCGTGATTAATGCAGGGGCAGGTGTTAAACGTGGGCGCTTCAGCGCTTGCACTTCTGCCGGATGCCCCGCCTGTAAGCGCGACTGCGAACCACGCGAAGACACAGCCAACCCGGTTCCAGGAATGACTGGCGTGTCGTGGGTGTTATCACTCAACGTCCCCGAATACACATTGCCGTGTTTATCGATCACGCCACAGTAAATCGTATCCGGTGCAATTGCATGCGGTGTACCTGTGCCATGTAACCATTTCTGCATATGCGCAAGATCGAGCCCTTCACTGCCCACAGGACGCCCGGGGGCTGGCATCTGGCCAAAGGCTTGGTTGGCTTGGATACGCTGAAATTGACGGCGCGCGTAATCCTCACTCAATAACCCATCCACCGGCACCGAGACAAAAGCGGGATCACCGAGATATGCCTCGCGATCGGCGAAGGCCAAGTTCAGCGCTTCGACAATCAGATGTAAGTACGCAGCACTGTTGTGCTTCATCGAACGAAGGTCGGCATGCCGCAAACTCGCGAGCGTCTGCAGCAACAACACCCCCTGGCACCAAGCACCGCCCGCGTGAACTTCGTATTCGCCAAACTGAATCGAATGCGTGCCTTCAACAGGGACGCGGAAGTCAGCTAAATCTTCTTTACGCATAAACCCGTCATTGGCCACATGAAAATCATGGATCGCCTGCGCGACTGGACCACGGTAAAAATAATCTTCAGCGGCCTGAAGTTTGGCCTCGCGCCCACCGCTTGCGCGTTCTGAGGCGGCAATCATTGCGCTAATCGTTCGACCCAAATCTTGCTGACGAAATAAGCTGCCAACTTCTGGCGCACGCCCGCCAGGTAAAAACACGGCCGCGCTTGATGGCCAACGCGCATAACTGGCCACATCCGCGGCAAGACTATTGGCCAACATGCGATACATGCCAAAACCTTGCGTGGCGAGTTCTGCGGCGGGGGCTGCAGCCTCCGCAAAAGAAATCGTACCGAATCGTCGCAAGGCTTCGATGTGCGTCGCGGGTGCCGCAGGAACCACTGTTCTTAATAAACCTTCGGGGATTGCTTGCCCGCCTTCAGCGCGCAAACGCTCGACCGAAGTTGCGCGTGGCCAATGACCCAATCCAGCTAAACTCGTGACCTCACGGTTGTGCGCACTGTAGATGAGCGTTGGTGCAACGCCTGCAAAACTTACGATATCGGGTTGCAACACGGCTAACGCCATCGCTGCAGCCACACCAGCATCAATGGCGTTACCACCACGATCCAAAATACGCGCTGCAGCGAGTGCTGCAAGGTAATGCCCACACGAGATGGCGTAATCGCGACCCATTAAAGTAGGACGAAAACTCTCTGCTGGCGCACTCAGCTTATACGATGGTTTCGCTTCCATGACGTGGGATTAGCCTTTGGGTTTTTTAGCGTGCAGATCAAGCTGCGTCACGATCGTGTAATCATAAAGACGTCGATACATGTCTTCGATCACTTCTGTTGGGTAACCAGCTGCTTGCGCCCAATTTTTACGCGCAGCAAAAAAATGATCCCAATGGTCGGGGCGCCGAATACTTTCTTCATCAGGCTTAAAGCGCACCGCAGCGTGCACATACTTGAGACGCTCGCCCAATAAGGCAATGATTTGCGCATCGAGTTGATTCACTTGCGCGCGTATCTGCTTCATGTCGACGCAATCATCTGGCGCAATGGATGTCACTGCAGGCATAGCCACCTCACTGGTTTAACTCGATTTTTTTATCGCGCACGACTTCACCGAGTCGCCGCCCTTCTGCACGCATAAACTCTGCAAACTGCGCACCACTGCGATATTCGATCTCCACTCCCATGGCTTTGGCGCGTTCAGCAAACGCGGCAGATGCGGTCATGATTTTCATCTCCGCATCGATGCGTTGACGCACCGTCTCAGGAATACCGCGCGGCGCAACCAGCCCATACCAATTACCCGCCTCAGATCCCACCACACCTTGCTCGGCCAAGGTAGGCACATCGGTTATGGTATTAATGCGTTTACTGCCCGCAGCACCAAGTATTTTTACCTTACCCGCTTTGCGATGTTGCTCAACGTTAAATGCATTCACAAACGCCACGTCCACTTGACCCGCTAGCAAGGCATTCACTGCGGGCACGACACCTTGAAATGGCACATGCGTAAAGTCAGTGGCCGTTGCCTTTTCAAACGAAGCAAGACCAACATGGGATGTACTTCCCACACCATAACTGGCAGCTGAATACTTTCCGGGTTTGGCTTTGGCCAACGCGATCAGCTCGATCACGTTATTCGCCTCAAGGTCTGCGCGCCCTGCGAGCACAAAGCTCACCCGCGCCAACATGGCAATTGGATCAAAATCACGCAGGACGTCGTAGGTCAGCCCTTTGTAGACGGCAGGGTTTAAGGCGTGCGTTTCAGCGGTCACGGCCATCAGACCATAGCCATCTGCAGGCATCTTCGCTGCGGCCTGTGTACCCAAAATGCCATTGGCACCAGCACGATTTTCAACCACCATCGATTGCTTTAGCGCTTTCGAAAGATGATCGGCAGCTAAACGCGCAATCGTATCGGTGACGCCACCCGGTGGCCACGAAACCAAAATTTTGATCGGACGATCTGGGTATTGCGCCAGCGCGGAAAAGCACAACAACATCAAACCCATCGCCAACAACGTGGGCATGCCACGCGTTAAACATACGGCTAATTTATTTTGTCGCATGAACATCTCCATTTACAGAGCGCTTAAACGGTCGGACTTCAAACACGCATCCATCCTCACCGCCATCCGCTGCACACATTGTTTCTTGCGCGACTAAAGATCCGCTCAGGTGCTGTGCATGACGCACATATTCCAACGCCCCGACCAACCAGCCTTCAAACATGTAACAGGTTTTACGACCAGCATGTGGGCCAGCCTCTGACACAAACACCGAGTGCCTCGCTCGCACACGTGCTGTACCGGCCTGTGCATCGATCGCTTCAACATCAAATTGCGCCCAACCGCGTTGCGACAAACGTTGCATGTAGTGATGAAACACCGCCACGCCCGACAGGCCATGATGCGCGGCTTCTTTTTCACACCACTGCCAAGCCGACTTGTAACCCGCTGCGTGTAAATGTTTGGCGTATGCGGTTTGACCAACTGCAGCTTCGACAGCAACGTGGTTATTCACCAAAAAATGACGTGGCACCAAAATCATGGGCATGCCATCGACACGCCATTCACCAGTCACCGCATCCACTTGAATATCCAACGCAGGTTTGGCCATGGCTTATGCGCCCCAAACGTCTTTCAGTACGCGCACCCAGTTTTCGCCGATCACTTTTCGAATACGCGTTTCTTTCCAGCCGTGTTTTTGCATCGCAGCCGTTAGGTTTGGAAACTCACCAATCGTGCGCAAGCCCTCGGGGTTAATCACTTCACCAAAATCCGTGAGCTTGCGTGCATACCCCTTGTCATGCGTAATCCAATCAAAAAACACACGGTCGTAGCCTTGGGTGAAATCAGTGCCAATACCCACCTGATCTTCACCGACCAAATTGATCACGTACTCAATCGCTTCGACGTAATCATCCACCGTCGATTGCGGACCACGCTTTAAAAACGGCGGAAACATCGTCACACCAACAAATCCACCGTGCGCCGCAATGAATTTCAACTGCGCGTCACTTTTATTGCGCGGATGCGCTTTCAATCCCGCAGGTAGGCAGTGCGTGTACGCCACCGGTTTTTTGGAAGCACGAATTACATCCTCACTGGTGCGCGCACCCACGTGCGAGAGATCACACAAGATACCCACACGATTCATTTCGGCGATCACCTCATGACCAAACTCGGATAAACCGCTATCGTTTTTTTCGTAGCATCCAGATCCAACCAAATTTTGTGTGTTGTACGCAATTTGCATCACACCCACACCGAGCTGTTTGAAGACCGATAAAAATCCGAGTTGATCTTCAATACCCGTGAGATTTTGCCACCCGAGGAGGATGCCGGTTTTGCCTTCTTTTTTTGCACGATGAATATCAGCAGTGGTGTAGACCTGCGTGATCAGATCGGCATGATCGCGAAAGTGCTGCTGCCAACGCACCAAATTATTCATGCTATCGCGAAAATTTTCCCAAATCGAGCACGTGCAGTTGGCCGCCGTGAGCCCGCCTTTGCGCATGTCTTCAAACACTGAACGCTCGAACTTCGAAATGATCAATCCATCGATGACGATGGCGCTCTCATGCAATGTGTTTGACATGCAACCTCCTCGAAAAAACAGTCGATCAAATCGTGGGCGCAGGATCTTTCACCAACACTGTCCGCAGCGCCACGTGTCTCAGGGTCATTATAGAAAGCGTGGGCGTTCTGATGGGCTTGTTTCACGCGCACGCGTCAGATTCACGCGCAGCGTTGCGCGTGGCGACAACCGCAGCGCACTATCCCGGTCGCAGCGTCGGGGCGTTCATTTGCGCATTGAGAATCAACACATCACGAAAGCGCTGCAACACTGCCGAGGGGTGGTCCGCCACCCACGCCGCAAATGTGGGAATGATTTGGCGCGCATCCGACAAAGGTTTCACCACCACACCGGCACGTCGCAAGTTACGGATATTGCCGGCAAAAATGGTCACGCCAACGCCCGCAGCGACCAGACCCAAAATGCCACTGGTGTTAGAAGCCTGTTGCACGATTCGCGGAAAAAATCCTGCGCTATGACAGACCGAAAACATCCTCGCGCGAAAACTACTGAAGGTGTCTTCGCTGCCCATCACAAAGGGCTGGTTGGCTAAATCAGCCGTGCGTAATGTTTTTTGTCGGGCCAGTGGATGGGTCTCGGGTAACAAGGCGACAAAATCATCTTGTTCGACCAACAAGTTCAACACTTTTGGGCTCTCGAGCTCACCAATGATGAACGCAATATCAATGCGCCCCTCAAGCAGCGCTGCGTGTTGCATGGCTGTTGGCATGTAATCCAAATCCACGCGCACCTGCGGATGGCGTGCACGAAACGCTTGCAAGATTTGCGGCAAGCGTCCATTGATTGCAAAGTCCATATACCCAACACGCAGACGGCCTGCATGACCTTCCGCCGCATTTTGCGCTGCGCTCACCGCGCGACTCACGTGTCCTAAGGCCAGACGACATTCGGCTGCAAACGCTTCGCCCGCCGCGGTCAATCGAACCTTACGCGTCGAGCGCTCAAACAAACTCACCCCCACGGCGGCTTCCAACCCCCGAATCAAGCGGCTCAGTGCCGGCTGCGCCATCGATAAGCGCGCGGCCGCCTTACCGAAGTGCAGATCCTCGGACACAGTAATAAACGCGCGCGCCTGACGAAAATCAAAGCGGGCGGGTGCAGCAAGAGGCGCTGGTTTTGCCATCATTGTGAACAAATTATGCATCAATCATGGCTATATTGATATCAAACAGATACCGCTTACGTCCTAGGATGACGATGACCAGCCTCGCTTGAATCGGTCGCAGTCCGAAGCGAAGCGGCTGCTGCTTAAACCCCTCAGGAGACCCGCATGTCCGACAAAGAATTCAATGCCCATTTAGAAAAAACCCTTGAAGCTGCGTTTGCTGAAGCCACGCGCCGGTATCAAGCACGTGGCTTTCAACGCCGCGTCGGTTTTGGAAAAAAACCAGCACTCATTAGCGTCGACTTAGCCAACGCATGGACACGTCCAGGCAATCCATTTACCTGTGAGCATGTGGATGATCAAATTATTCCGGCCATGCAAAAGCTCTTGGTGGGCTTTCGTAAACACGGCTTTCCAGTAGTGCATGTGACCACCTGCTATCAGGTCACCGACCGCACCAATCCGCACACAGACATGGGCTTGTGGCACGACAAAATTCCCGTGGATGTGGTCGATGAAAAAGACACCAATCTCTGGGCCATTGATTCGCGGATTGCACCCATCGAAGGCGAACAAGTCTTAGTAAAAAAACGCGCGAGCGCTTTTCACGGCACCTACCTTGCCGGATTTTTGCGTGCCGCCGGCGTCGACACGATTTTAGTGACTGGGGTGACTGCATCGGCCTGTGTACGCGAAACCATTTGTGATGGTCTGGCCGATGGGTTTCGTACGATTGCCGTCAAAGAGGCGATTGGCGATCGAGTGCCCGGCGCAGTCCTTTGGAATCTCTTTGACATCGATGCCAAATTCGGCGATGTTGAGACCACCGAGCGCTGCTTGCAGTATCTCGATGAAATCGGCAAGAACAAACCTGCCAAAGCTGCTTAACTTTCCCCCGCAACTTTTTATTGATTGAGGTAACGCATGAGTGCACATGACCGCAACGCCCCCAGCAGCGCCCGCCGTCGTCAACTGCTCCAGGCCGCAGGTGCCAGCGCAGGTCTGGCGATGCTGCCCGGATTTGCGCAGGCGCAATCCGGAGAACTCGTCATCACCAATTGGGGTGGCGACTGGAATGACCGAACCGTCAAATTTGTCGAAGCCCCGTTGGTTGAAAGCCGTGGCATCAAAATCGTTCGTGCGCTCAATCTAGAGCCCGAGCGCAAAGCCAAGCTCTTGGCCGAACGTAACCTACCCCGCGGCACAATTGACGTTGCACATTTCAGTGGCGCCGATGCCTATGAGTTAAACGAGCAAGGGATTCTTGAAACACTCGATCTAACAAAGATCCCCAACTACGCATCCACGCGCACCACGCTACGTTCGCCGTATTTTTTACCGTGGGTGTTTGGCGGCGTCACCATT
>CANIIA010000068.1 GCA_947467435.1 Betaproteobacteria bacterium | reverse complement strand
GTTGTATGTGAGCAATGACATCGAGCCACCGATGATTGCGATGTACCAACACCGCGTGTTATTTGCACCAGAAAAACGTAACGCTGCTCTCGCTGATACGTCAGAAGCACAGTTACTGTTACGTTTACAAACGCTCGAAGCGCAGCTAGAAAAAACGCCCTACTTCGGTGGTGCGCAATGGGATATGGCTGACTTTATGGTGGCCAGTGTGCTGTACACGCTAACCGCGATTCAATACGACTTAAGCAAGTTTCCTAAACTGAAAGCGTGGCTCTACGCCAGCATCGAACGTCCTGCCGCCCGCGAAGCGCGCAAACTGCGCGAGTAAAACCTTACGGTCGAACCAGCTTGCTCGCCGGCGGTCCACCTAACCCGGCGGCAGCTGCACTTCCAGGTAACACGATCGAAGAGGCGGCTTGACGACGCATTTCTTGTAACTCGCGCACCGTACGTTCAACCGCTTCTTTGGCGAGCTGTCCAAACTGGCTCGCAGCATCACCAGGGTTAGATGCATCAATTTCAAACGCAATCGGTAACGCACCTGCAGGCGTCATGACTTGGGTCTCACCCAAATACAACACCTTGCGCGACGCATCGACTTGCCCTGCCGCGTCAATCGGCGTGAGACGACGCAACGTACCAATCCGACGATCGGTAAACACTTCTTCGTGATAAAGCGCTGTTGCATCCATGGCAAAGTCTGCCGCGGTGGGTTCGGTGCGAGTATTCATGGTGAGTGCGTGTGGTCTGAATAAAGAGAGCGCTTATTTTAGCGCGAGGCACAACCCACTGCGCAAGCCACCATCACGACAGCGACCGGGGCGTCGAAGGCTGACGTAATGCGTGTGGCAGCGGGATCCCTCGTGAACGTAGCATGCTTGGGTCCTGACCCAGATGTGTTGCGGCGACCCATGCCACGTGCTCTAACAAATCGCGTTGCGCACGGCTACCACCTAAGCGCTCGTGACTCGCCAGCATCGGCGAAATTTGTCTCAACACTTCTGCATCATCGCCCTGCGCAAAAGCCATCCATGCACGATTTAAGACGGGCAAAAGATCCGCTGCAGGTGCACGCGCACCGTCTGCTCGCGCTGATGCCACTGCATCTTGGCCCGACATGGTCAGCGCCAACAGCACATGCATCTCTGCAAAAGTCACTGTCGGCTGCGGAAAGACCGCCAAGGCATAGCGCGCTAACCGCTGCCAACGCTGCGTTTCACGCGGCATACCACTCAACTCTGCACGTAATAAAAACGAGGCCGTGTCGGTTAAGACATTTAATGGCGGTCCCCATGCAACATCGGGCTGTACCTGTGCGTCGATCACACGCCAAGCGGTGCTGTAATCACCATTCTCTAAAGCGCACAACGCCAAATGCCAAGATAAATGACAATGCATGAGTCCCGCGCGATCGTAGTCTTGCAACCACCGCGTCAACCATGTAAAGGCATGCGTGCGTTCACCGTCTTCATAGGCCACATGCATGTGAATATGCGCTGCGTTCGCATTATCGGACCGTAATTGCAGCGAACGCTCGATTGCCTGTCGCGCCAATCCAAGCTGACCGGTCTCACATTGCGCAAATGCGCGGACTGCCAAAAACCACCAGTCATCGCGACAGGCTGATTCGTATTGCTGAAAAAATGCATCTAACGCTTGCTCGCGCCCCGACAATCCAGAAAAACCAAACAAGCCAAAGACCCCAACACACGGCGCCATCACCATACGATCGCGTGGAAATTTTGCTAAGTGTTCTCGGATCGCCGTCAACGCACGGTCTGCATCCCCTTGCAACACCAGCGAAAGGGCTTGTATGTGGCCACGTTCGCGGGCGCTGGTTTGATCTATCAACGCCAGTGCTTGCGCCATCGCAGCGCGTGCTTGTTGCGGCCTCGCGTGCAGCTGATGCGCACGGGCCAAAGCGGCATGGGCCAGCGCAAACTGCGGGTCTGCATGCAGCGCATCTTGCAACGCGGTCTCGATACCGGGCTGAGCGCAAAGTAATCGTGTGACGCCCTCGACATAAGCGTCTACCGCCGCTGTCGAGGACGTGCTCAGTGTGAGTGCGCGATCATCTTGCAAACTCAACCGCCCACCGCGCCTTGTGTGTTGACGTACAACGAATAAATCGACGTACTCGCCGCCATGAATAAGCGATTACGTTCAACGCCACCAAAGCACAGATTCGCGCAACGCTCGGGTAAATTAATGCGGCCGATTAACTTTCCTTCAGGATTAAAAATCGCTACACCATCCAACCCTTCGCGACCCATACCCCAACCCACCCACAAATTGCCATCCACATCACAACGCATGCCATCGGGGGTGCCATCGGGTTCGGCCGTAATGAGTTTGCGTTTGTTCGCTAAACGTGTGCCGTTATCCACCACATCGTAGGCATGAATCACTCGCGGGGTGACTGCAGCTTCAATCACATATAGGCGCAATTCATCAGGTGAAAAACATAAGCCATTGGGTCGATTAATGTCGCCAGCCATGACGCTCAATTTGCCCGTTTTTGGATCAACGCGGTATACGTTGGTGGGCAGTTCAGGCTTGGCTGGGTGTCCTTCATATAAACCCAAAATGCCAAACGGTGGATCGGTAAACCAAATCGAACCGTCAGATTTCACCACCACATCGTTGGGCGAATTTAAGCGCTTGCCTTCAAATTTATCAGCAATCACTGTGATGCTACCGTCGTATTCGGTACGCGTGACTCGACGTGTATCGTGCTCGCAAGTAATCAAGCGACCCTGTCGATCGCGCGTGTTGCCATTGGCATTGTGTGAGGGCTTGCGATACACACTCACCGCACCGGTTTCTTCTTCCCACTTCAAGATGCGGTTGTTTGGAATGTCGCTCCACAACAAATAACGGCCATCACCAAACCACACGGGACCTTCATTCCAACGCGTTCCGGTAGCGATGCGTTCGACTTTGGCTAAGGCTAAACGATAACGCGCAAAACTTGGATCGATGATCTGCACAGCCGGATCTGGATAACGCGTACTTGGGGTCCACGGATTAATCGTGCTACCGGCAATGCCGTGCATCCCCGCATGACCTTGCGCCAACACGGATGTTGTACTCAGTGCTCCACCTGCAACCGCCGCACTTGCGGCAAGAAAAGTTCGACGCTTCATGAAACACTCCTCTGGTGATTAAAGTGACTGCCATGTTTGATGCAGTGATTGACCCAGACGATCCTCCTGCGCGAGCGTTTGGGTAAAAACGATCTTACGCCACGACCGGCACGCCGTCGCGCTGTCGGTCATACACCACCGCGCCACCCAGCACGGTGTAATCCACCGCAATCTGCGCTAAGCGTGATAGCGCACATTGCAACGGGTCTTCTGCGAGCACCACACAATCACCTTCAAAACCAGGAAGCAACGGACCACGCCGCTGTTCATCCCACGTCAGTGCATGTCCGGTGATCGTACAAAGACGTAACGCCTCGGTACGCGACAAATGACTCTCACCTAAGGCGCACTGCGCTTCGCTATCCCAGCGCGCCAGCGCCGACCACATCGAGTGCAACATCGAATGCGGCACACCATCGGTGGATAACGCCACCGGCACACCGGCATCCAGTAACGCCCGAATCGGTGTGCCGGCGGCGCCCAAAGCACGCAAATTAAATCGATCACCTGCCATCGACATAAATCCTGGGGTCACGGTCGCGATCAAACCCAGCGCTTTGATGCGCTTGATCTGATTCTCACTGGCCGCAGTGACATGCACCGCAACCCAACGTAAGTGATGAATCGGGACTTGCGCATGTATCGCTTCAAAGGCAGCCAAGACGCGTTCGAGTTCGTAACACACCAACACGCTGACTTGGAGTTGCAAACGCGCTGCGGCCACCCCCAATGCAATCAAACGATCTTGTGCTAATGCTTGATAAAAATGACCTGCCCAATGCTCATACGGATACCCGCGGGCCAAAATACGCGCCACGTTCGGATCGGCCACATCCAAACACACCCCCATTTCGCGAAAATGTTTGGCTCCACGACCGCGACCCCGCAAGCGCGGGGCCCAATGCTGCAACTGATCGATCACGCGCGCATCGCTCGATGATGCCGTAGGCAAACTAAGCGCCGCATGCACGCGTACCGGCAAATCACTCGCCTGATCCAATTGGCGATACGCATCCAACAACGCAGGCGTGAGTCCATGCCCCTCAAACACGCTAGTCACACCGGCAGCCGCGGTGATTTGTGCGGCGGTATGCACGCCAGCGTAGCGATCTTCAAACGTAAACCGTGGCACACAATCAAACAGCACATACTCCAAGGTTGGCGCACGATTGCGTTCAAGAAATAAACCCGTTGGTTCATCATTGGCATCGCGCACAATGTCAATTTGATACGGTGCGCGGGTATGTCGATCGATCCCCGCCAATCGCAATGCCGCGGAGTTGGCCACAGCGGGCAGCGGTAAGCGTGTCCACCAGCCCCAGGGCGATCGAATCAACACCGGATGATCGGGGGCCACGGCGTCTAAATCATGGCGATTGGGAAATCGGCCCTCCGCCACTTGCGCTGGATCTGACCAATACTGATCGGGCGGCGCGCCCATCGGCAAGGTCACAATCCATTCCCCGGGTGGTGTGCGCGCTGCAGCGTCGCGAATCACCGCGCAGATCTGTGCTACAGATTTGCAATGCGCAATCGACACACCACCATGCGCGCGTAATCCCATGCGATCCATGTGTGGGTGTGCATCGAAAAAACCCGGCACGACCGTTCGACCAGCCAAATCGATGCATTGCGTGCGTGGCCCACGTAAGGCAAGCACTTCGGTATCGGTGCCAATGGCCAAGACTTGACCCGCTCGCATCGCGATCGCGCGCACCGTGCGTGTCGTGGCATCGAGTGTGTGTACGCTCCCACCGTGCAAAATCAGTGTCGGATCAGCCGCCTGCGTCAGTTGTGCGCTTTGTCGCATCGACACGTTGATCACTCCTTTGCCATCAAAATTTGCCTCACAAGGCATCTGCCTTTAGGATGCCCGATCTCTTACGCTAGCTCGTTGCTGTTTCGCATCGTTAGCCAAAGAAATACCCCCAGACCCACACCAGCGTTGCTGGAAAGCATTTGCAATTGGAGACTGCCATGACTGCCTCACATCCACGTTACAAGATCTTAATTCTCGGCGCATCGTACGGTTCGTTGCTCGCCACCAAAATGGCCATGGCGGGTCACCACACCTGTATGGTGTGTTTGCCTGAAGAGGCCGCGTTGGTCAATCAGGAAGGTATCCGCGTACGCATTCCCGTCAAAGGTCGCGCTGATTTAGTGGAAGTCGATTCACGCAAGCTTCCCGGAAAAATCACCGCATGCGTTCCCACCGAAGCCAAGCCTGCTGACTACGATTTAATCGCGCTGGCCATGCAAGAACCACAATATCGCTCGCCTGGTGTACGTGAATTACTCGATGCTGTGGCTCGCTCAGGTAAGCCCTGCATGTCAATCATGAATATGCCACCGCTGCCTTACTTAGCGCGCATTCCCGGCTTAGATACCACCCAGCTCGAACCGTGTTTTGCTGAGGCCGGTGTCTGGAAAAACTTCAACCCTGCGTTGATGACCTTGTGCAGCCCTGACCCACAGGCCTTCCGTCCACCGGAAGAAAAAACCAACGTGCTGCAAGTGAGCTTACCCACCAACTTTAAAGTCGCGCGTTTTGATAACGATGCACACACCAAGATTTTGCGTGATCTGCAAGCCGATATCGAAGCGGCGCGCTTTGACGCAGGCGACGGCCTCATCGAGCTGCCGGTGAAATTAAAAGTCCACGACTCGGTATTTGTGCCCTTGGCAAAGTGGAGCATGCTGCTCACCGGAAACTATCGTTGCATTCAAGCCGATGCCATGCGTCCAATTAAAGAAGCCGTGCATAGTGATGTAACAGCTTCGCGCGCGGTTTATGACTGGGTGAAGGCGTTATGCGTGAGCTTGGGTGCTGCTGAAGCCGACATGGTGCCGTTTGAAAAGTACGCAGCAGCAGCGCAGGGGTTGGCCAAACCTTCATCGGCGGCACGCGCATTAGCGGCGGGCGCAAAGAATATCGAGCGCGTGGATTTATTGGTGAAGCGCATTGCCGCACAAAAAGGCTTGAACAATGCCACGGTTGACCAAACCGTCGCGCTGGTTGAAGGCTGGCTAGAACGCAACCGTAAAGCCTAAGGTCGTCGCGTTTGTGTTGAAAAAAAAGGGGCCCCGAGAGGGCCCCTTTTAACGCCGGCTGTTCACCTGCGAGGAGAGAAAAATTACGTGGACAACGCGCTGAACTACTGCGCCAGATGAATGTGCTTAATCGCTGCAGGCGAAGGCTGTAGAAAAGCAATCACCGAAATAATCGCATCGGCAATGGCCTCACCGGTGGCGACATAACCTAGCGCCTGATGGCGTTCGGTTTCGCTGATTGGCAGCGCAGCTAAGCGTTGCTCTAAGCTCGGGGTGGACGGGGTTACGGTCTGCATGATGGACCTCCAAGGGTTAAATTACTTGACTAGAAAACCTAGTCACTGAATCTATGACCGGATTCTCTACCCTAAGTTGCATCGCAACAACTGACCTTTTGTCTCTTTATAGTTTAGAATAACTAAACTATCTGACCTCCTTCGCCAGCCGCGCCATGCCCGATCGACTCCCGCCACTCAACGCCTTGCGTGCTTTTGAAGCTGTTGCCCGTCACCTCAGCGTAAAGCGAGCCGCTGCCGAGTTATTCGTCACGCCCGCGGCGATCAGCCACCAAATCAAACTCCTCGAGGCGCTGGCCGGACGCGCCTTGCTGGTACGCAAAGTCCGGGGCATTGAACTCACCGACGCCGCGCGCGCAGCACTCCCGCACCTTGCGGCTGGTTTTGAACAACTGGGCAGCGCGGTACGCGAATTACGTGAAAGTCGTCTCGACACTACACTCACAGTCAGCGTGGCGCCTTCGTTCGCCACCTGCTGGCTGATGCCACGCCTGCATCACTTTCTCACCGCCGCACCAGAAATCGATGTGCGCATCACTGCACGCACCCGCCAATCCACTGCAGTGGGTGCCCAGTCGCGACGCGAAGCAGAAGCCTGGCTCACCGACGCAGACGTTGCGGTGATGCTCTCGGATGGCACATTTCCTGGATTTCATGTTGAGCGCTTGGTGGCGCTGACGGTCACCCCTTTGGCTAGCCCCAAGTTGGTTGGACGTCAACGACTTACCCCAGCGGACCTGCGTCAGTTCACTCTCCTGCACGACGATATGGGGCGCTTGTATAACGGGGAAGATTTTTGGGCGCTGTGGTTAGACGCCGCACGCGCAAAAAAACTCAAGTTGCGCCATGGCGCACAACTCTCGCACACGGTGCTGGCGCTGGAAGCCGCCGCAGAGGGCGTTGGGGTCGTGGCCACGCTACCGGAGCTCGCGCAACCACAATTAGAAGCAAAACGACTGGTCGCACCATTTGATCTACGGCTAGCGCTGCCCTATGGTTATTATCTGGTCTGCACAGAAGAAGCGTTACAACGCAAACCCGTTCGCACCTTTGTGGATTGGCTGCGCAGTCAAGCCAACACCGCAGCGAACCAACCGATCTAAGATTGCTCCAGCGATCAACGTTCGCCAAAATACCCCCAGTTTTCTCCCCTTCGCTTTAAAGGAATGTTTTATGTCTAAAGTCTGCACGAGCGCGACCGCCGCGCTTGATGGTGTGCTCAACAACGACATCACCATCGCCGCCGGAGGGTTTGGCCTCTGCGGTATTCCAGAAAATTTAATTCAAGCCCTGGTCGATAGCGGCGTAAAAGGCCTGACGATCATTGGCAACAACGCGGGGGTGGATGACTTTGGGATGGGCTTGTTACTTAAAACGCGCCAGGTCAAAAAAGTGATCGCCTCTTACGTTGGCGAAAACAAAGAATTCGAGCGTCAGGTCCTAGCCGGTGAACTGGCACTCGAGCTCACGCCACAAGGCACGTTGGCCGAAAAATTACGCGCAGGTGGCGCAGGGATTCCCGGGTTTTATACGCGGACTGCATTTGGCACCGCGTTGGCCGAAGGCAAACCCACACGACAGTTCGATGGTAAAGAATACGTGCTCGAAGAAGCGCTACGCGCAGATCTGTCGATCGTCAAAGCATGGAAAGGCGATACTGCAGGCAATCTGGTCTACCGAAAAACCGCGCGCAACTTTAATCCGATGATTGCAACGTGCGGTAAATTTACGATTGCCGAAGTTGAAGAATTGGTCGAGGTGGGTGAACTTGATCCAGAAGATATTCATACCCCCGGTATCTATGTAGATCGGATTATTCAAGGACCGAAATACGAAAAGCGCATCGAGTTTCGTACGGTACAAGGCACGGCAAACACCAAAAAAGAATCGCCAACGCGCGCGCAAATGGCCAAACGCGCTGCACTTGAATTACGCAATGGGTATTACGTCAATCTGGGCATCGGTATCCCGACGCTGGTGGCCAACTACATCCCGGACGATGTACAAGTCACACTCCAATCAGAAAACGGGTTGTTGGGTATTGGTCCTTTCCCACATGACAACGAAGTCGATGCAGATTTAATCAACGCTGGAAAACAAACCATCACCACACTGCCTGGATCGAGTTTTTTTTCTGGCGCAGATTCGTTCGCCATGATTCGTGGCGGTCATATCGATATTTCAATTTTAGGCGGCCTTGAAGTGGCTGAAAATGGCGATCTGGCCAACTGGATGGTGCCTGGCACGATGGTCAAAGGACCGGGGGGAGCCATGGATTTAGTGGCGGGTGTGCGTCGTGTGATTGTGCTGATGGAACACACCGCAAAAGATGGCAGCCCAAAAATTTTAAAGCGCTGTCACCTCCCCATTACTGGTCAAGGTGTGGTCGATCGCGTGATCACCGATTTATGTGTCTTTGATATTGCTGAGGGCGGTGGCTTTGTACTGAAAGAGCTGCATCCCGGTGTGACCCTAGAAGAGGTTCAAGCCAAAACCGGTGCGCCGTTTACAGTAGCGTTAGAACAGCCCACACAGAGCCACTGACACGTAAAGCAAAACAACACGCACGCAGACAAGGCCACGCACAAACGGTTAGTGGCCTTGCGACTGCGCAGCCCGACGTACCACGGCGGCAATTTTTTCAGCGCAGGCACGGATTTCAGTTTCGTCCGCGCCCTCGACCATCACACGCAACAATGGCTCGGTGCCAGAGGCGCGTAAGAGCACACGACCTCTTGCACCCAAACTGCGTTCCACTTCGCTTTGCACTTGCGCAATCGCAGAAAATTTCGTGTGATCAAAACCAGAAGCGACGGGCACATTGATCAACACTTGTGGGTAGAGCACTAAATCGGCAGTCAACGCGGCAAGCGTGGCCGCGCCTTCACGCATCGCCACCAGCACCTGTAACGCGGACACCAATCCATCACCGGTCGTGTGTTTATCTAAACACAGTAAGTGACCAGAATTTTCACCTCCAAACAACCAACCACGTGCACGCAACCGTTCTAACACGTAGCGATCGCCGACAGGTGCGCGTTCAAACGGAATATTTAACCGCGCAAAGGCTTGCTCTAACGCGAGATTACTCATCAAGGTGCCTACAACACCGGCCACCGGCCCTTGCGTTAATCGATGACGCACCAACGCGTAGAGCAGCGCATCACCGTCAAACACTTTGCCTGTCGCATCACTCATCAACACACGGTCGGCATCGCCATCGAGTGCAATACCTAGATCAGCATGGTGCTCCCGCACCGCAGACACCAAGGCCTCTGGATGCGTTGCACCACATTCACGATTGATGTTGTAGCCATCGGGTTGCACCCCAATGGCATGCACCTCGGCGCCAAGTTCGTGCAATACATGCGGCGCGATGTGATATGCCGCACCATGCGCGCAATCAATCACGATCTTGAGTCCATGTAAATCAAGTGACGCAGGAATCGTTGACTTACAAAATTCGATGTAGCGACCCGCTGCATCATTAATGCGTCGCGCGCGTCCGAGCGATTGCGCGCTCTCGCAGCCCATCGGTTGCTCGAGCAATCGCTCGACTTCGAGTTCAAATGTGTCGGGCAGCTTGCTGCCATCGGCGGAAAAAAACTTAATGCCATTATCTGGATACGGATTGTGTGAGGCACTAATCACCACACCTGCAGCAACGCGCAATGCGCGCGTGAGATAAGCGACCGCAGGCGTGGGTAGTGGACCACACAACAACACATTAACGCCTGCTGCGGAAAAACCCGCCTCGAGGGCTGCCTCCAGCATATAACCCGATACGCGTGTGTCTTTGCCGATCAGCGCTGTGGGACGCTCTTGTGGCCCTTGTCGATGTTGCGACAACAACACGCGGCCCGCGGCGTAACCCAAACGCAAAACAAAATCTGCGGTCATGGGTACCGTGCCGATGGTGCCACGCACACCGTCCGTTCCAAAATAGCGACGACTCATTCAACCTCTCCTAAAACAGCCTGCCAAACGGTCAACGCATCACGTGTCGCAGCCACATCATGTACACGCACAATGTGCGCACCCCGTTGTACTGCAATGAGTGCAGCAGACACACTGGCTGCAGCGCGCTCACCCACCGCACGTCCAGTGATCGCACCGAGCATCGATTTACGCGATAGACCGGCAAGCACAGCAGTCCCCAGAGAAGAAAATTCTCCGAGCGCACGCAACAACGCCAAATTATGCGCTGCGGTTTTACCAAAACCAAAACCTGGATCGACAACGATTCGATCAAGCGCAATTCCTGCGGCTTGCGCTGCGGCAACGCGTGCTGCAAGAAATGCAGCCACTTCATGCACCACATCGACGTAGTGTGGTGCCGTTTGCATCGTGCCGGGTTGGCCTTGCATGTGCATCAAACACACCGCGCAATCGCTCTGCGCTAGCAAGGACAATGCCCCTGGTGATTGCAGCGCCTCGATGTCGTTGATCATCGAAGCGCCGCCCTCCATTGCGGCGCGCATCACTGCAATGCGACGCGTATCCACAGAAATCGGGACAGGCAAATCGCGTAACCGGGCAAGAACTGGCGTGATGCGGGCAAGCTCTTGGGCTTCAGACACGGGCGCGGCGCCCGGTCGGGTTGATTCACCACCAATGTCGATGATATCTGCGCCCGCTGCGATTAAGCGCTCGGCTTGCGCGTAAGCAAGTGCTGGGTCGAGAAAGCGACCACCATCAGAAAAAGAATCGGGCGTGATATTAATCACGCCCATGATGCGCGGAACAGCGAGTGATATCGCGTATTTCCCGCAGCGCAGGAACGTCACCGCGACGCGCCGAACTCAGCCGGCAGCTGGCGCGGCAGCGCCCTCGGCGCCATCACTGGCAGCTGGCGGTTGCGGGCTCGGTGGTGGCGTTACTTTCGGCGCACGTGGCGGCTTACCTTCCATGATGTCGTTGATTTGATCGGCATCAATGGTTTCCCATTCAAGTAAGGCTGCCGTCATCGCCTCGACTTTGTCGCGATTTTCTTCGATGAGTTTGCGCGCGAGTTGGTATTGCTGATCAATGATGCGACGAATTTCAGCATCCACTTGCTGCATAGTCGCTTCCGACACATTTTTGTGCGTCGTGATCGAACGTCCCAAGAATACTTCGCCTTCGTTTTCACCGTACACCATCGTGCCCATGACATCTGACATCCCCCATTGGGTCACCATGCGACGCGCTAGATCAGTGGCACGTTCAAAGTCATTGGATGCGCCAGTGGTCATTTGATTCATGAACACTTCTTCTGCAATCCGTCCACCAAATAAAACAGCGATGGTCGAGAGCAAGCGAATCCGATCTTGACTGTAACGATCTTCGGTTGGCAATTGCATGGTGACGCCCAAGGCACGACCTCGCGGAATGATCGTCACTTTATGCACTGGGTCCGTTTTGGGCATCAGCTTCGCAACCACCGCATGACCCGACTCGTGATAAGCCGTGTTACGACGCTCTTCTTCTGGCATCACCATCGAGCGACGTTCGGCACCCATCATGATTTTGTCTTTGGCCATCTCAAAATCAGACATGTCGACCAAACGCTTGTTTTTACGCG
>CANIIA010000067.1 GCA_947467435.1 Betaproteobacteria bacterium | reverse complement strand
CACAGCTCAAAGCCACCTTTGACGGCATGTCCGCCAAGAATAATTAATTCTGATGACCTACATCTCACTTTCGAAACAACGTCCCCGCGCCCTACCCGTCCACCGGAGCATGCAATGAGTTTATTTTTGCTGCTGGTGATTCTGGGTTGCGTGGTCGGCGTGATTATTATGAGCGTGCATCTCATCGAACGCGTTCGTACGCTCGAACGCAAAGCCAACTTATCCCACACAGGCGCGGCCATTGTGCGCGACACGCGCTTTGAGGGTCTTGAAGGCGAACAGCTCTGGATCAAACTCTCTGGTACGCCGGTGCCTGTCGATGGGGCTGATCCGCTGGCAGACTTGCGTGCTCTGTACGCACCCGTGTTGCAGCGACACATCGAAGAAGTGTTTCAAGAAGGCAACCTCGATGGCCGTTTGGGTATGCAATTGCACCCTGACATGCTGCGCGAAATTAAAACCACTGGCGGCGAAATCACCTCGTGGATTCCGGAAGCCGATTCGCACAACATTTACGCCCTGGGCGTGAAAAAAGGGCTCGGCGCCGAAGACCCTGGGGTGAGCATTCGGGAACAACTCGACGCAATCACCGTCAAACTCTACGAAGCGGTGGGATTGGCGCCGAAGAACGCCTTAGCCCTCGAGGATGACAGTGCGCAAGCTTCGGCAGACAGTCGCGTCGAGGCTCCAGCACAATTGGCTGCGCCCTCAACGTCTGATTCACTCCCGGACATGCAAATTCCTGGAGACGTTGCGGGCTCGCCGCAAGCCGTCGCTGTTCAGTCACAAATTTCTAGCAGTTAAGTTGAAAATGGGCTCAAGCTTTGCGTTTCGGTGCCGATGTTTTGTAGTATTCCAACCCCGTGGAGTGATGTAGATCATGATGCCCAATCGTAAAGCAGCACTGGCCGACTACGGCGCAGTGATGGTTGAAACCGGTGTTTCCGATGCCGATAGCGTGCAACTCATTCAGATGTTGCTCGATGGTTTAATTGAAAGCTTGGATGCAGCCGAAGGCCATATCAAGGCCAATGCAATTCAAGCAAAGTCCCAACACCTCACCCGCGCAGGCCGTATCGTGCTGGGTTTGCAAGGTGCCTTGGATTTTGAAAAAGGCGGCGATCTGGCGCGTAACCTCTCTGAGCTGTATGGTTACGTCACTAAACGCTTGTTACAAGTCAATTTGAAGAACGATCTTGAAGGCTTGCACGAAGTGCGTGGCCTGATGCAGCAAATCCGTGAAGCTTGGATGCTGGTCCCCGTCAAGGTCGCAGAGCTGCGTGCTGTTTCATAAAAAATTGAGGGGAAGTCCGTGCTAAGTCTTGTTGGTCTTGCGATCGTTTTTGGCTGCGTGTTCGGCGGTTACATTATGGCCGGCGGCAAAATGGCGCCCATCATCAAGGCCGCACCGATTGAAACTTTTATTATCGGTGGCGCGGCCATTGGTGCCATGGTGACGGGCAATAGCATGCCCATCGTCAAGGGCACCTTTGGTGGTCTGGGCAAAATCTTGGCCGGTCCTGCGTTTAAAAAGCAAGACTACATGGACGCGATTTTGCTCGTCTCGAAAATCATGAAAGTGTTGAAAGCTGAAGGCGCCGTGGCCCTCGAATCGCACGTTGAAGCACCCGAATCAAGCGCGATATTTGGTGAATACCCACGCTTGCTTAAAGACCACGCGCTGATTCATCTGATCACCGACACCATTCGTTTGTTGGTCGTCTCATCGGCTGCACCGAAACCTGATTCCATTGAAGACCTCATGAACGTGGCCATCAAAACCCACCACCACGATGCACTCAAACCGGCCGAAACTTTTGCTGGTTTGGCTGGCGCCTTACCGGCGTTGGGTATTGTTGCTTGCGTGTTGGGCGTGGTGAAAACCATGGGCGCGATCGATCAACCACCAAGTGTGTTGGGTGCCTTGATTGGTAGCGCGCTGGTCGGGACGTTCTTGGGCGTGTTGTTTGCGTACGGTATTGCTGAACCACTTGGTAACCGTTTAAAACAGATCGTTGATGAAGAAGGTCAGATCTACCACGTGGTCAAGCAGATCATTGTGGGCACACTCAACGGTCACCCGATGCCCGTCATTATTGAAGCTGCGCGCGTGAGTATCTCGCACGAAAATCAACCCTCGTTCTCCGAGGTGTTTGACGGCCTACGAGGTAAGTAAGCGTGGCTGAAGAAGAAAAACCGGCCGAGGCGCAAGCCGCCCCGCCGGAAGATCAAGCTGCGGATGCAGCTGCGGCCCCTGCTGAGGGTGCCGCCCCACCTGCTGAGGGTGCCGCCCCACCTGCTGAAGGCGAAGAAGGCGCAGAACCGTTAGCGCCGATTATCGTCAAAAAAATTATTGATGAAGGCCACGGTGGAGCCCACGGTGGTGCCTGGAAAATCGCGCTGGCCGACATGATGACCGCCATGATGGCGTTCTTTTTGTTGATGTGGCTCTTGGGTGCAACCAACACCGACCAACGTAAAAGTATCGCCGACTACTTTAAGCCTACCGCTGCAACAGAGGCATCGCTTACCATCAGCAACACCTCCGGCTCGACAGGCATTATGGGTGGTCAATCGATTATTGATGAAGAAGCGCTCCCCAATCCCTCGGTACAAACTGGCTTGATGACGATTTTGCAGCCACGTGAATCCACGGGTAGCAAAGACAGTGACAAAGCCAAAGACGACCGCGAACTATCGGACGAAGAGAAAAAACGCGCGGCCCAAGAAGCGGATCGCGAAAATTTTGAAAAGCTCGAGCAAGAGCTGAATGAACGCATGAGTGGTGACAAAGAACTCGCCAAACTCAAAGACAAAGTGAACATGGTTCGCGAAAAAGAAGGCTTGCGTATCGAAATTATCGATAAAGCCGACTTCGCGATGTTTCCGGTTGGCACCAATAAGCTTTCGCCAAAAGCCGTCGCGCTGATTGCGGAAATTGCACGGTCGCTCGGCAGCATGAAAAATAAACTCAAGGTGCGTGGTCACACCGACAGCCTGCCCTACAACGGTACCGATCGAAATAACTGGACGCTCTCAGCTGACCGCGCCGAAGCCACGCGACAACAAGTCATTGCTTCTGGTGTCGATCCCAAACGGATTTCGCGCATTGAAGGGGTTGCCGACACCGAGCCATACAACGCGGCCGATCCAAAAGATCCGCGCAATCGGCGTATTAGCATCACGGTGCTCTACAGCAATCAGTAAGTAACGACCGGCAGTCAGGACGGCTCAGGACTGGGGTCAGGGCACATCGACGGTATGTTCAGATCGCCATCCTGCACGAGTCAGGGCACATCGACGGCATGTTCAGATCGCCATCCTGCACGATCTAGCGCTCACGCGATCTAGCGGCTACTCACCTGCAATATCGCCCGTAGGTTTTTGGCCACCGACGAAAGAATTTGGCTGACCCGCGCTTCGGTGACATCGATGGTGGCACCAATTTCGCGCAGGGTCATTTCTTCGACGTAATACAGTTGCACAATCAACTGCTCACGCTCGGGCAATCGAGAAATCGCGTCTTGCAACGCTTCCATAAATTCGGCGTGCTCGACCTGTACATCGGGGCGCGCAGAGTCTTCAGCGGGCAGGTTCTCAACGACTTCGGGTAAGGTTTCAATCGACGTGGTTTCAAAGCGCAGCGCTTCGGCACGCTCTTTGTGCACCTCATCGGCCTCTTTACCCATGTACTCGGCTAACTCAGCCTGTGTGGGCGCGCGACCTAAATCAGTCGCCAGCGCACTGGTCGATTCAGCATGACTACGATTGATGGCGACTGCCGAACGCGGCAAGTACGACACACGACGGACTTCATCGAGCATCGCACCTTTAATACGAATGTGGGCGTAGCTTTCAAACTTCACGCCTTTGGTGGCATCAAACGAACGGGCTGCTTCGATCAAGCCAATCATGCCTGACTGCACCAACTCATCGAATTCGACAAAACGTGGTACGCGCGCGCGCAAATGCAAAGCCACCCGCTTCACTAAAGGCAGGTGCTCCAGGATCAGCGCCTCACCAGGAGGACGCCCATCCGCTTCGGAATACAGCGCGACGCGCGAAGAGCTCATCCGACTTTTTGCGCTCCGATTAAACGTTCAACAAAAAACTGAATACTACCCGAGGCCTCGTCCGTTGGCGCCAGCGCTTCGGTGGCGGCCGCCAATTGTCGGAAGTCACGTGCAGCGTTGCCGCCCGGCGCAAATTCTAAAACCGATTTGTAAGCACGAACCGCTTCGAGCATGTGGCTATCGGCGGTCACGGTGTGCACATAGCCCACCGACTTTCCTAAGAATCGGCGGCACACATCGTTGAGTCGACGATATAAGTTCTCACCCACCGCTTGCGATTCAACGCGATTAGGGACCAAATAAATTTCATCTAATTCGCACTCACGCGACAGTACTTTGATGGTGCCATAGGCGTCTGCGATCGACGAAGGCTCATCATTCACCACGATGAAGCGACGCTGCACCGCTTGCATAAACGTGAGTACCGAACTCGAGATACCGGCTGCCACATCGACAATTAAATAATCGATATCTTCATCCAATGAACTAAAGGCCTGCACGATCGCGGCCGCTTCATTGGTGCCGAGTGCGGCCATCTGATGCATGCCCGAGGCGCCTGGCACAAAACGTACACCTTGTCGCGTCGTCACTACAATATCGCGCAAGGTCTTTTGACCGCTCAATACGTGACTGAAATTAAATTCCGTCGGACAGCCCAACAAAATCTGCGCGTTGGCCAAACCCAAATCAGCATCAAACAGCATGACTTTTTTACCGCGCATGGTTAATGCAACGGCAAGATTCACCGAGACGGAGGTTTTGCCTACCCCGCCTTTGCCACTGGCGATTCCGATGACCTGCGTGCCGCTCATGTTGATGTGCTTTCCTGAAAAACTGTTTGACCCGTCTGGGCCGACTGGCGCCGTCCCAGACCGTGTATTTTTCCGTACTGCAAAACGTTCAGTGTAACGCCATCCGAGGCTGTTCATCAGCCCCCATGCCTGGATGGATCGCTGGCAGTGAAATCTGCGCCGTCTCCAAGGGCTCTGCCGACAGACTGCCCAAGGCAGCCTCAAGAATTTGCTCCGTATTTTCCATCTTATTTAGCCCGCCGCTGCTGGCTGTGTTGCTCGCGTACGACAGCGGTAAAGTCGAGCGGCACAGTGCGTCGACCAAGGCCCAAGGCTGGGTCATTTCGTCGAGCTTACTCAGCATAATGCTACTAAAACCTTGTGTATGTTCGTTGAGGAATCGACCAATCGTTACGGCCGAGGCATCCACCGGCAGCAATACATGACACGCCGCTTCAGGACTCACCGCACGAATACGCGCAACATGCTCGGCGATTTGCACGCCCGGTGTATCGATGATCACCAAACGACGCGGCGCAAGTTCGCTCAGAATTTCGCGCAAGCCTTCGTCGGTGGTGGCGCGATAACACTCCACACCCGCCTTGGCTGCAAGCAATTGAATTTGACTCCATGCACCCGGGCGTTGATCGCAATAACTCACCATCGCGACTTCGCTGGAATCATAGGTTTGTGCGTGGGCACTTGCGAGTCGCCCCACCATCATGGTTTTACCGGCACCTGAGGGACCAACGATCACTTGCACACCCGACAATGGCGTGGCAGCAATGCTGCGCTTGGTGGCTTGTTTTAACCACGCGTGAATTTTTTCGAGCGCCAGTTGTAAATCGTCTTCGACTGCAACGCGCGCTTGAATGGCTTCGCGCATACCCATCGGAACATTCACCGCTGCCATGGCCGCGTTGAGATGTTTTTGTGTCGCAGACATACTGTGCTCGGCTTGCCAAGTCACCGTTTGACGCGCCATTTTTATTTCAGCGCGCATTTGCGCGAGTTCTTCGCGCACTAAATCGACGATTTCACGTGCACGCATTGCCTCACGTGCTTCGCCAGCAGCAATTTCTTGCGCTTGTAAGGCGGCTTGTGTCGCCTCCTGCGAAGCTGCGCTGTTGGTTGATGATGTTTCGCCGACGTTGATGTCTGGCGTAAACGCCGGTTCACTGACCGTGTTTGCTTTTAACATCGGTGGCATCAGCGGCTGGTGGTTGACTGGCCCAGAAGCCGAGGCTGCGCTTCGTGCGGCGTGACCAATCCGCTCTTGCAACACAGGGGCAAACGCCGCACCCGCCGATGACTTTGTCGCGTTGGCTTTGATTTGCACATCGTCATCCAGCAGTGTTGGCGTGACACTCGCGCCCACATCGACGGCCACAATCACCTCGACCTGACCGCGTACTTTTTCACTTGAGACGATGAGTGCATCGCGCCCGTACAAGGCAATGGCCTTGGCATTCGCGGTGCGGCTGTCTTTGGCAATGATTCGTTTCAGTTCCATGCGTGTATTCCGTTACGGTTACTGTTTGAGTTCGGTATCGACGGTGTAGACAATCTTGACGGCATGATCATCCGGGATTTCGCTATAAGAGAGCACCACAATATCGCTCACGCGATGTCGTGCCATCCGTGCTAACCACGGACGAATCGAGGGCGAGACAACTAACACGGCGGCCATGCCCTGCTCTTGAATGTGCGCTGCACTTTTACGTAGTGCGTCAAATAAACTTTCAGCCAATCCAGGCTCTAACATGGGCGCTTGACCGGGAACGCTTTGTTGTGTGGCGTTATGCAACAACTGCTCGAGTTGCGGCGCTAAGGTCATCACCGACAAGGCTTCTTGCACAGGCCCGAGACTTTGCACAATCATGCGGCCCAATTTAGGACGTACTTGTGCGGTGAGTTGCTCTGGATCTTGCGTGCGACCACTTTCTTCGACCAAGGCTTCGACGATGCTACGCATGTCGCGAATCGGCACCGACTCACCCAACAAGTTTTGAAGTACGCGCGTGACTGTCGCCAATGGCAATCGACCTGGCACCAAGTCTTCCACCAATTTCGGATGACGCTTAGCCAATTTATCGAGCAACTGTTGTGCTTCATCGTGGCTCATGCACTCTGCAGCGTTTTCACGCAACACTTTATTGAGATGCGTGGCGATGGCTGTACTCGGATCGACCACGGTGTAACCCAAGGTACGCGCGTAATCACGTTGCGACGGATCGATCCACACTGCTTCCAAACCAAATGCGGGTTCGCGCGTCGGAATACCCTCGACCTTGCCATACACCTGCCCCGGATTAATCGCCAACTCACGACCAGTTTTAATTTGACCACTGGCGCGCACCACGCCGTTCAACACGATGTTGTAAGCATCCGGATCTAAATTGAGTGCATCACGAATCCGCACGGAAGGTACTAAAAAGCCCAACTCCGTAGAAAGTTTTTTACGCACTCCTTTGACGCGTGACATTAGCTGCCCGCCGGTTTCAGGGTTCACTAAAGGAATCAGCGCGTAACCAATTTCTAAACCGATCAAATCCACTTGATCCACGTCGCCCCAATCCAACTCTTTTGGTTGTGCAGCAGCCACCGCCGCGGCTTCAGCCGCGGCAGCCGCGGGTTGCGCTTGAACCTCGGATTTTTTCTTTAATAAGTAACCGCCACCGGCTGCAGCTGCGGCGAGCGTTAAGAACACCGCATGTGGCATGCCGGGAATCACGCCGAGAAAACCCAAAGTGGAGGCAGCAACAAATAACGGTGTCGGTTTACCTAATTGCGTGGTGGCTTGTTCAGTCATGGACTGCGACGTCGTCACGCGCGTCACGATGATGGCGGTTGCTAATGACAAGAACATCGCTGGAATTTGCGCCACCAGACCATCACCAATGGTGAGCAGCGTATAGATCTTGCCGGCTTCACCGAGCGACAGATCGTGCATCCCGACACCGATGGCCAAGCCACCCACAATATTGATCACCAAAATTAAGATCCCGGCGATCGCATCACCGCGTACAAATTTAGAGGCACCATCCATGGCACCGAAAAATTCTGCTTCTTGAGAAACTTCTTCACGCCGTTTCTTGGCGGTGGCCTGATCGATGATGCCTGCATTGAGGTCGGCATCAATGGCCATTTGCTTACCGGGCATGGCATCCAAGGTAAACCGCGCAATCACCTCAGACACACGACCCGCACCTTTGGTCACCACGATGAAGTTAATGATCATCAAGATGGCAAAGATGATGAAACCGACTAAATAGTTACCGTGGATCACAAACTCGCCAAAGGCCTGAATCACCTTACCGGCCGAATCAGCACCTGTATGCCCCTCAACCAACACCACACGCGTCGATGCCACATTTAAGGCCAGACGCAACATCGTGGTCAGCAGCAACACCGCCGGGAAAGAAGAAAACTCTAGGGGTTTGGTCGTACCAATCGCCACCATGATGATCACCAAGCCCGCTAACAAGTTGAATGTAAACAGAACATCCAATAGCAAGGCCGGCAAAGGCACCACCAACATGGCCATAATGACCAGAATCACCGCGGGAATTCCGAGGTCATTCAGGCGTAGGCCACTGAGGCCGCGGCGGAAATTTGACAGGGTCAAGGCAGACATTCGATCACACGCTCATTCGCAAGACTATGATTTTTAGACGTTTTTTTATTTATACGTCGACACAGCCTTTAGCAGCAACTAACGTGCCACGCCAAGCGCCTCTCGTCCCGGCGGGCTCAATCCCGGCGGCCAGCAGATCGGTGCGTAAAACGGACCGTCTTGTCTCGTTAGGTCAGCACCCTTCCGGCTGGGTTGACGGCTCCGTCGATCCCCCTGGTCGGCTGGGTTGACCGCTCCGGCGATCCCCCTGGTCTCTCAGCCATCTTGAGACCGTCAAAAAGCTGTCACGCTTTTTGCTCTACGTTCCATACACATTCATTAGCTAGCGACGCGAACCAACTATGTCCAGCGCACCAATTCATCGAATTAATCAACCTGTTCAACCACTTGCAAAGCCTATGCCGGGCGTAACCAGCACTTCTGGAAGCACCGGCGGTGGCGATTCGGACTTTGAAGCCATGTTCAATCAAGCAAAAGAGGCAATCTCTGGCCAGCAAGACGCTGCCACGAGCGGCAAAGAAACGCCGGAAACCGGACTTCGGACCATCGCTTGGGGCCCGCGAATCAAAATCATTACGGCTCGTGAGGCGGCAACAGATGCACGACTTGGCGCTAACCCGTTGGGCGATCAGCTAAAAAGACCAACGCTGACCCCGCTCTCTAGCTTGATGGGCTTGGCCTTTCCGGCAGGCGATGCGATCAAAATTACTGACACCAACACCCAAGTATTGGGTGATCAACCAACGGATTTAAAAGAAGAAAGTGCTAAAACAGACGGCGAACCTGGGGTCGTCCAGATCAATACTGACTTAGCGCAAATGCTTGCGTCCTTTATGGCGCATTTACCCAAACTGCCTGTCACCCCCACGCCCAAGACAGAGGCTAGCCCCTCACCTACAGCGACCGCCACGGTCAGCGGTACGACCAATCCAACGCTATTCAACCAATCTAATACAAGCACGGGTTCAGCGCTCGGCCAGCCCCTACCGACGGTACCGACCGTCCCAGCCGAAACACCCCAACCGACGCTGCAAGCCAGTCTCGTTGTGCAGTCGACCCCCGTGTATATCCAATTGAGCGCCAACACAGACGCACGTCCTGTGAGTGCGCGCGACGAAAACGCCGATAGCGCAGTCGACCCATTTGTGGACGATGAGACCGACGGTTCGAATAAAGCCGCGGGCCAATCACCCGGCGGCGCCTCGACCGAGATCGGTGAGCTCATTCGTCCGGAGCGGTTTGGCCGCCAGCAAAACGATCAACGCGACCAATCAGGCGCGGGCAACGGCCCTGCCGTGCCTGTGATTCCAGTCGACGCACCTGCGCAAGTGCTTGAACTGGCTTCGATCACTGATCCTGCACTACCGATCACTCCCGTGAACGCAGAACTACCCCGGCCCACATTGGCCGGGCCCCAAACCATCGATCTTGGCGCCCATGCCCCAAGTCGAGAAGAAGCCTTCCGCGACCAATACTTTCAGCGCTCAGAACAATATCAACAGCTGACCAACCAATTCATGGATGCACTCGGCCAGCGACTCACGGCGCAGTACATGCGCGGCGCTTGGAGCATGAGCCTGCAACTCAGTCCGGCCCATCTAGGCAAAATTGATGTCCGCCTGGATATGGGGGATGGAGGTGCGGTCAAGGCTGAGTTTTCTGCGGAGCGCGGTCACACCAGAGAGATGCTCAATGGTGGTCTGAGCAAGCTCAAAGAAGGCCTTGAGCAGTCTGGTTTCAATGTCAACAGCCTGAGCGTCGACCCAGAGGGGCAACACTCCGGCGGCGCCCAAGCGCGTGCCCAACAACAAGATCAAACGCAGTTTTCGTCTTCCTCAGGGCAGCGAGGCAGCCCCGAACAACGTGCAGAGAAAAGTACCCCAACACCAGAGGCCGCTGCCTTGGCGCAACCCGCCGTGCACAAGCCGCTCATTCGCGACGATGGCACGCTCGATGTCACGGTCTAAGCGCGACCACACCTAAAACGCCCGCGGACTCCCCCCATCCTAGGGAGGAGCGCTGCCTTGGCGGGCCGTGCGTCAAGCCTCACGCAAAGCCCGTCCGGCGAAAATACGTCAACTTTACGTTGGCATAGCCCTTGCAGTAGGGACTGTGTCCGGCCATTTTTGGTCGCGTGATGTCGCAATTGTGACATCGCGACCACATACCCTTAACACGGTAAACGTCGGAACTGAGTGTAAAGATTTTGCTTCTGGATTCGGTCTCTTAGCGGAGGCCACTGGTCGAATGTCTCGACCGTTCTAACGGCTCAATCTATACTTGAAGTGTTAATAGTTGTGTGTTTGTTTTTTAACCATTTTTTGGCAGGGGCTTGACCATGGCCGAAGAGCAAGTAGCAGAAGAATCCACCGAAAAGCCGAAGAAACCGATCGTCAAGATTGCTTTGATGGTCACGTTAGTCGTTGTGCTGATCGTCGGGGCCATTGTTGGCACCCTGGCCGTCACCGGCTTTTTTGCAAAAAAACCCGCTGCGAGCGCGGATGCCGTGCTCGATGCCCATGGCGATGCCGGACACGGCCCTGCCAAAGATGATCACGGCAAGGCAGGCAAAGACGACCATGGCAAGGCAGCCAAGGACGATCATGGCAAATCGGCTAAAGGTGGCGCAGCGGAGGGACCCAAAAAGAAAGAGGTCTCACTCGAAGCGCAGGCCAAATTCGAAAAAAGCTATATCCCTTTAGATGACAAAAAGGATTTAGTCGCCAACGTCGCGGGTTCACGCAAAGTGATGAAGGTGAATTTTTCTCTCATGACCATGTACGACGATCGCGTTGAAAAGAACGTCGAGAAACATCGCATCGCCCTACGTTCTGCATCTCTGGATGTATTACGCCAAGTCACCGAAGCTGAAATCACCAAACCGGATTTTCGTTTGGATTTAGCCCAGCGCTTGCGTGATCGCATCAATGCCGAACTCGAGCGCCTCGAAGGTTTTGGCGGCATCGAAGAAGTGTTCTTCACTGAATTCGTGTACCAATAATCGCCAATAACTGACTCAACGCATTGCTAGATAACCATGGCTGATACCGCCAACCTGCTAAGTAAAGACGAACTGGATGCGCTGCAAGCCGGCATCCAGGACGGCTCGATCGAAACCGATACCGGATTCAATTCAGGTGCCCGGATTCGTAAGCACGATCTAACCAACGAAGACAGTTCACTCGGTGTGAACGTCTCTTCGTTAGACATGATCAACGAGCGCTTTATTCGTACGTTTCGCTTGGGCTTGCTGGAAGTATTACGCACCACGCCGCGGATCAACCCCACGCGTGTCTCGCTACAAAAGTTTGGGGACTATCTCGAGAATCGCCATCCACCCATGTCGGTCAATGTGATTCGCATGAACCCGCTGCGTGGTTTATCGATGGTGTTGATCGATCCCAATGTGATCTTTACTTCGCTCGATAATTTTTTCGGTGGCCATGGCCGCGCGATTGGTCAATTGCCCCCAGGACGATTATTTACGCCGACGGAAACACGCGTCATCGACATCATCTTGCGGCAGTTTTTTAAATCGCTCAAAGAAGCCTGGGCGCCGTTATTGCCCCTCGAATTTGAACAAGTCAGCTCAGAAATTAATCCGCACTTTGCGCAGATTGCTGACGAAAATGATCTCGTCATCGTGAATCACTTTGATGCCGATTGCGGCGAAGTCAAAGGATTTATTGATCTGGTTTACCCCTACTCATCACTGAAACCCATCCGCGAAT
>CANIIA010000066.1 GCA_947467435.1 Betaproteobacteria bacterium | reverse complement strand
CTTGTCCTTGACCGGATTGCCGGGCTTCTAAAATCGCGGCCAACAATCCCATCGCGAGAAACATCACACCACCACCCATATCACCCACAACATTCAGTGGAGGGACCGGATGTGAACGCGGTCCAATCGCATGCAGTACGCCAGAGAGCGAGATGTAATTGATATCGTGCCCTGCGGCTTGTGCCAATGGACCGGTTTGTCCCCAACCGGTCATCCGACCAAAGACCAGTCGGGGGTTTCGTTGAAAGCAGGCTTCGGGTCCGAGTCCCAATCGCTCCATGACCCCAGGACGCATCGGATCGATGAGGGCATCGGCTTGTTCAATCAAGCGCATCACAGTATCGATGCCTTCTTGTTTTTTTAGATCAACCACCACGGAAGGGCGGCCACGACGACGCACATCAGCTCGTGGTCCCGCAAACTCAAAGCCCAAACCCGTGGGTGCATTTCGATCGATACGGATTACCTCGGCGCCCATATCGGCGAGTAATGAGCTACACAGTGGCGCAGGTCCAATCCCAGCCATTTCAATTACTTTGATCCCTTTGAGTGGACCCGCAGATGGCGTTGGCTTATTCACGTGCTGACTTTCATATTGAGGGACGGCGTGGTGGATAAAATTTTAATCATTGGCGTGCTGGTTGGCGTTAAAGACGTAGGCCCGCTTGCATCAGGGTTTGAGGTTCAAAACCGAGTTCGTCGACCAAGACCGCTTTGTTGTGTGCACCTAACGGTGGACCGGCTGCGTCAATGTGACCGGGCGTGTTCGAGAGTTTGCCCATCACGTTTTGCATGGTGAGTGTGGTGTTGAGCTCTTGGTCATGCACTTGCGTGAGGTTTTCACGTGCCTTGAAGTGCGCGTCTTGCATGACATCGGCGACGCTGTAGACAGGCGCACCAGGTGCATCAAATTGATCCATACGTGTAACGAGCTCGTTACAGTCAAAACGGCCAACGGCTTCTTGTAATGCCGCTTCGATTTCATCACCGTAGGTGCGGCGCGATTGATTGGTAGCAAAGCGTGGGTCTGATGCGATATGGGGCGCATCAAGGGCTTGGCATAAGCGAGCAAACACCGCAGGTGCGCCTGCGGAAATGGCGATCCATTTTCCATCGCGCGTGCGAAAGGTGTTGCGTGGCGAAACCAGCGGCAGGCGACTGCCCGCGCGTTCTTGCACGATCCCCACTTGATCATATTCGATGACGTGCGGACCCAGTAAGGTCAGCACCGGTTCGTAGATCGCTAAATCCACCACCTGTCCTTGGCCGCCGTTGGTGTGTCGCGCTTGAATGGCCGCCATCGTTAAAAATGCACCAGCCAATCCAGTGGTGGTATCCGAGAGCGCAAACGACGGCAGCAACGGCGGACGATCAGGAAATCCGTTGGTGTAAGCAAACCCCGTCATGGCTTCAGCTAAAGAGCCAAAGCCTGAGCGTTCGTGCATGGGTCCTGTTTGCCCGAATCCAGTGATACGCACCAATACGAGACCGGGGTTGCTGGCGCTAAGTTGGTCGTAACCCAGCCCCCATTTTTCGAGTGTGCCAGGTCGAAAATTTTCGATCACCACATCAGCTTGTGCAGCCATACGCAACACGATTTCTTTGCCGAGTGGTGTACGAAGATCCGCGGTGACGCTGCGTTTATTTCGATTCAGTACTTTGTGATACAGCCCGACATCGTTTTTACGCTCACCCCAATTGCGAAGACCGTCGCCACCATCGGGATGCTCGATCTTGGTGACTGCAGCGCCATAGTCGGCTAGCAGCATGCCGATAAACGGACCTGCAATAAAATTGGCCAGCTCTAAAACACGAATGCCTTGAAGCGCGCGCGTTGGTGCAGCCCTCATTCAGCGACGATACCGGCTTTGCGAATGATATTGCCCCATTTGGTAATTTCATCGCGCACAAACGGGGTGAGTTCGTCGAGTTTGAAATTCGGCGCGATGGCAGCTTGTGCTTTCCATGCTTCTTTCACTTGCGCTGTGTTGAGTGCAATCGTAATTTCTTTATTCAACCGCGCAACAATCTCGGGTGGCGTATTGGTTGGAGCCCACATGCCATACCAAGTGCCCGCATCCATTTCAGGTGCACCGGATTGCTGCATCGTCGGAATCGCAGGAAAAAAACTACTGCGCTCTTTTGAAGTCATGGCAATCCCGCGAATTCGATTTGAATTGAGATACGGCGCGGCCGTGCCCAAGCCGTCAAACATCAGATCGCAATTGCCGCTCAAAAACGTCAGATACGCTGCGGCCGTGCCGGTATGCGGCACGTGGATTAAGTTGGTTTGCGTGTTCATGCGAAATAGTTCACCCACAATGTGGGCGGCTGTGCCGCTGCCACCGGAGCAGTAGGATAATTTTCCGGGGTTGGCACGCGCGTACTCGGCCACTTCTTTGGCGCTATTGAGCGTGACTTTGGGATGGGCCACCAAAATATTTGGCACGACAGCGGTGACCGCGAGCGGCGTAAAGTCTTTGCCAAAATCATAGCCACGTTTTGGAAACAGTGGTTCCGACATCGGTTGATGCACGCCGCCGGCAAGAATGGTGTACCCGTCTGGCGTGGCTTGTGCTGCCGCGCGCACACCGATGGTGCCTCCTGCACCGGGTCGATTCATCACCACTACAGTTTGGCCCAGTTGCTCGGTTAAGCGCTGCGCAATCGGGCGTGCAAAAGTATCCACGCCACCGCCAGGTCCGTAGGGAACAATCACGGTGAGGTTCCTCGTCGGCCAATCGGCCGCATTGACCGCGCTGCAGCAAAATAAAGCGACGCTGAATAACACTCGATTGAATTCGCGCAAGACAGTACTCCTTAGCGTTGAACAGCTGGATTACGGTGCATCGCTGAATCATAGCCACTAACTTGGTGCGATTGAATGTGCAGAGCGAAACGATCAAGGTTGCCTCAATGATCGGCGCATCATTCCAGCACCGAATGCGGTAGGCTAACGAAGCACGGTCTCACAAGATGAACAAGCTGCCTTTCTTCACTGACTAAGGAGAATTTCCATGCGTGGTCTGATCCGAACGTTTAGCACTGCAACAACTGCAATTGCATTCGCCTCATTTGCACTCGTCACCAACAGCGTTGCACAAACCGCCGCCCCAAGCAGCGGAGTGCGGACGTTTAAGATGCAATCAACTTGGCCCGCTAGTTCAGCTGCGCAAGATCATTTCAAGTTGGTCGTCGAGCGCATCGATAAGCTCACCAATGGCCAAATAAAAATTGAAGCATTGGCTGCCGGTCAAATCGTGCCACCGTTTGAAATTTTGGATGCCACCTCAAAGAAAGTGATTGATGGGGGTCACGCCATCTCGTATTACTGGGTGGGTAAAAACAAAGCGGCCGTTCTGTTTGCCGGTCCTCCCGGTGGTCCATTTGGTATGGATCACACCGACTATTTAGGTTGGATGTGGGAAGGTGGTGGCCAAGAAATGTGGACCGATTTGTATCAAAACACCATGAAGCTCAATGTGGTGGTGTTTCCTGGACACCCAACCAGCCCACAAGCATTTGGTTGGTTTAAGCGTCCCATCAAAGATCTTAAAGACTTTAAATCGATGAAGTGCCGACAAACCGGCATCAATGCCGAAGTGTTTAGTCGTATGGGTATGACTACCATCAATATGCCAGGTGGCGAAATTTTGCCCGCTGCACAACGTGGTGTGATTGACTGTGCAGAGTGGGTCGGTGGCATTGAAGACTTACGTTTGGGATTGCATAACGTCTGGAAGTATCACTACACCCCTGGCGTGCACGAAAACAACACCATCGGTGAGTTCTTCATTAATAGCGAGGTATGGAAAAGTTTTACACCGTTCCAGCAAGAGGCCATCAAGTCGGCGACGCGTGACGCGTTTTTAACTTGGTCAACACGCTTTCAAAAGCAAAATGCCGATGCATTAAAAGAACTCCAAGAAAAACATGGCGTCCGTGTGCTTCGTACGCCACCCGACATCTTGAACGGGTATCTCAAGGCTTGGGATAGCTTGGCAGAGGAAGAGGCCGCCAAAAACCCGGTGTTCAAAAAGGTATGGGATTCGCAACGCGCATGGGCGGCGATTGTGGTGCCAGCGAAGCGCTTTATGTATCCACCTTACTCTTACGTTGCGAACTACTATTGGCCTGAGCAAAACAACAAGGCCGCAGCAAAAGGTGCGGATAAAAAATGAAACAAAGTCGCCGCACAATTCTTTGTTCCATCGCAATGGTCTTGGCGGGGGTGCTTGCACCCTCGGCCTTTGCCCAGTCGGCGAAATTTCCATCGCGTCCCATCAAGTTGATCGTACCGGTGCCACCCGGCAGCGGCACGGATCTCATTGCACGTACCCTGGGGCAAAAAATTTCGGAATACACCAGCATCCCCGTGGTGATTGAAAATCGTGGCGGTGCCAGTGCTGCCATTGGCACAGACCTGTTAGCGAAGTCTGCGCCTGACGGATACACCATGATGATGGGATATACGGTGCATGCCACCAATCCGATTTTTAATACCAAGCTGCCCTACGACACGCTGAAAGACACCGCGCCGATTTCTTACGTTTGTTATATACCGCTGGTGCTGGACGTGCATCCTTCGGTCCCAGTGAATTCGGTGCAAGAGTTGATTGCGTTAGCCAAAGCAAAGCCCGGTGGTTTGTCGTATGCGTCAGGCGGTGCGGGTGCCGGAGCGCATTTGTCGGGCGAATTGTTTCGATTGATGACCAAGACCGATATCGTGCATGTGCCATACAAAGGAAACGCGCCCGCCGTGGCCGATCTTTTAGGCGGCCAGGTGCACATGATGTTCGACATCATCACCACTTCGTTGCCACACATTCGATCTGGAAAATTAAAAGCGCTGGCAGTCACCAGCACGAAGCGCTCTTCGATTGCACCCGAGCTACCCACGATGGTGGAGGCTGGGCTGCCAGGATTTGAAACCTTAGGTTGGTACATGATGATTGCGCCTGCTGGCGTCCCAAAGGACATCATGACCACCCTGAATGCGTTGATTAATCGCGCGATCAAAGATCCGGATGTGGGAACAAAACTTTCGGCGCAAGGTGTGGAGTGGGTCGGTGGTACCCCAGAACAAGCGGATGCCTTCTTGCGCGCGGAGATTGTGCGTTGGACCAAGATTGCCAAAGAAACCGGAATGAAAGCGGATTAAAAAAATGCAACTGATTGACCTGCACTCGCATTGGGGAACAAAACGCGGCTATGTGTTGCGTACAGAAGCAGAACTGGCGCGACAAAAGCACACTTGGAACTCAGAACCCAAGTACCACACCGAAGAAGAAATGGCTGCGTATTTTCGTTCTCAACAAGTGCGTGCTATTTTAGATTTTGGTTTTACAAAAAAAATGTCGATCGACGAGGCGCGCGGCTTTCATGACTATGGCATTGAAACGCAGCGTCGTTTTCCAGATGCAGTGCTTGGACTTTGGTTACAAATTGATCCACACACTGGTCAACAAGGCGCGCAAGAATTTAAGCGCTGCATTGATGCAAGCAAGGGATTTATTGGTATCGGTATTTCGGGAAGCGGCACGGGTTACCCTTGCTCAGATCCGATTTACGATCCCTTTTACGATGTGAGTGTTGCCGAAAATCGCCCAGTCTTGATTTTTGTTGGGACCACCGGTGCAGGTGCTGGTTTACCCGGGGGCGGTGGCATGATTTTGGATCACTGTCATCCAAGGCATTTAGATGCCTTGGCGGCGCGTCGACCTGACTTAACGATCATTGCGGCGCGTCCTGCATGGCCATGGCAAGAAGAGATGATTGCAGTGATGATCCACAAACCCAATGTGTGGTGTGAGTTACATGGTTGGTCGCCCAAGTACTTTACTGATTCGTTGCAGCGAGAAATTTCACGCCGACTCAAGCATCGCATGATGTTTGGTGCGGACTATCCGTTGTTTACGTACGAACGACTGGTATCAGACTGGCGTGCACTGGGCTATGAAGAAGAGATCTTAGAAAAAGTATTTTATAAAAATGCCCAAGCGCTTTTTTCGAAGTGCATGCCGCAGCTCAGTCTTTAAATGAAACTCGGACTCGAAGCAAAGGTGGCGATCGTCGGCGGGGCCAGTGAAGGCATTGGTTACGGTATTGCGCGTTTGCTTGCCGCAGAAGGGGCCTGTGTGGCGATGGTCGCCAGACGCGCTGATCCGTTAAATGCGGCTGTGCAACGCATTGCCACTGAGACCGGCGCGCAAACATTGGCGATCGCTGCGGATATCCGTAAGGCCGCCGATTGTGCGCGGATTGTTGATTCCGCCGCGGCACATTTTGGTCGGATCGATTTCTTAATCAATAACGACGGCGCGCCGCCGTTGGGTTTGATGATGGACTTTGATGACCAAGCTTGGGATAAAGCGGTCCAACAAAATCTGATGAGCGTGGTGCGGCTCACGCGTGGTGCGATTCCGCACATGGTTCAGGCCGGCGGCGGTCGCATCGTCAACATCACGGCCTTGTCCACTTTGCAACCGATGCCGCAGTTTGGTTTATCGGTTGCCACCTGGTCTGCCGTGATTGGATACGCCAAGACATTGTCGTTAGAGATTGCCGAAAAAAATATCACCGTCAACACCATTTGCCCAGGTCGTATCGTCACCGGACGCTTAGCTAAAGTGTTCGATGCACAGCAAGCCGAGCTGGCCAAACAAGTGCCGATCGGGCGTCTGGGTCAGCCAGACGATATTGCTGGTTTAGTTGCCTTACTGACTTCAGATTACGGTGGCTATATCACTGGATCAACTTTTCATGTGGATGGCGGACGTCGCGCAAACTTGCTATGAACATTGATGAAACGTTAGATTTTCCTCGTTATTCAAAATCGCTCGACTTTGATGCGCTAGAAAAAGAATATCCACCGCCACCGGAGTTTTTTCAAAGCGTTTATCGTATGCCGCGCCCTGCATTGCGCGCCTTGCAAGAAAAGCGTTTCTTGAAATTGATTGCACGTGGATGGGAGATCCCATTTTTTAAGAAACGCTGGACCGCGGCAGGATTGCAGCCCGGCGACATTCGATCCTTGGATGACATCACCAAGATCCCACCGTACACGGTTCACGATACGCGTGAGAGCATCGAAGCATTTCCGCCGTTTGGCGATTTCATGGGAATTGAGATTGGGGGTAAAAACGCCCAACCGCTGGTGTTGCACACCTCGGGTGGCACCACCGGTATGCCGAGACCGATGTTGTATACGCCGCAAGATCGAGAAACGATGGCGATTCTTGGTGCGCGTCGTTATGCCATGCAAGGTATGCGTCCTGGTGACAAGGTCTTGGCGGCGCTTTCTTTAGGCCTATCGAATGGTGGCTTTGCGCTACGCGACACGATCTGGAAGTACATCGGTGCGATTCCGGTCATGACCGGTGGTGGCAACACCACGGCCACACGTCGACAAATCGAGATCATGAAAAACTGGGGTATCGATATTATCTGTTCGTTCCCGGCCTACTTACGTCATATGGCGATTGTGGCCCGCGATGAACTGAATATCGATCCTCGTACGCTTGGTGTAAGAGCGCTGCATTCGCATATCGGTATCGAAGATCGCGCCAAAATGGAAGCGCTTTGGAACGCGCCCTGTTACGACATGTACGGCACCAACGAAAGCGGCATGATGGCATGCGAGTGTACGCATCAAAACGGTATGCACATCATGGAGGATGCTGTCATCTTAGAAGTGGCTGATCCTGAAACCGGAAAAATCTTGCCTGAAGGAGAAAAAGGGACGATTTACATCACCACTTTATATCGCTCCGGCGCACCCTCGATTCGATTTAACGTCAATGATATTTCAGCCCTCATGCCAGCAGGCTGTGCATGTGGTAGTACCTTGCGTCGGCTGGATCGTATTTTTGGTCGAAACGACAACATGGTTAAGTTGCGTGGCGCCAATGTGTTTCCGGAAGCTGTTGGTGTTGCCGTTGCTGAAGATGCCCGATCGAATGGCGAGTTTTTTTGTATCGTCGACCGTGTGGGTGAAGACCAGCGCGATGAAATGACCGTCATGGTTGAGTTGCTCGATCTCGCGACGGATGCAGAGGCAGTCAAAGAAAATTTAGAACGTCGTCTCAAAGAAGTGACCGGTGTTCGCATGACTGTACAGCCGGTGGCTCGAGGCGAACTCGACGCCTATACCGGCACTTCTCAAACCTCGAAAATTAAACGTCTGCTAGATAAACGTAAATCAGCTGTGTAAAGCAAATATTCACTGCTTGGATGGGCGCCATTCGTCAAGCAAATATTCGTCCGGATTGATTGCTTAATTTGAGGTGTTTGCGTACACCTTGACTGTAGATCTACGATAGTCTTCGTTGGGTCTTCAAGTCGTCACGCATCACTTTATTCAATCAACAGGAGAAATTCATGGCTACTCAAAAAATCAAACCGATGCATATCGATATCGGTATTTCAGAAGCGAATCGAAAAAAGATTGCCGAGGGATTATCGAATTTTCTGGCCGATAGCTACACCCTGTACATGATGACCCATAACTTTCACTGGAATGTGAAGGGTCCGCAGTTCAACACCTTGCACACCATGTTTATGACCCAGTACACAGAGCAGTGGGCTGCACTGGATGTGATTGCCGAACGGATCCGTGCACTCGGGTTTCCGTCGCCAGGGACGTACAGCGAATTCGTCAAGCGAGCTTCGATTAAAGAGGTGCAGGGTGTTCCCAAAGCTGAAGACATGATTCGTTATCTGGTCAAGGCGCAAGAAGCCACAGCCAAGACCGCACGTAAACTATTTCCAGTGGTTGATGCAGCCGACGATCAGCCCACTGCGGATGTGCTCACGCAGCGCATTGATGTCCATGAGAAAACGGCGTGGATGTTACGTAGTCTGCTGGAAGAGTGAATGCCGGTCGTTGCTTTTCATGCCTCATTGCCGGATGGCTTTTCGAAACAAGTCGAACAATTGATTGAGGTCGTCAGAGTGGATGCACTACACTGAAAAAATAGAATAAGCATTCATCCTGTAGCGACTTCCTGGAGGGGGCGATGACAATAAAAATACGTGATCTTGAGGGGCCGCTCGGTTGTGAGGTCCTCGGATTAGATCCGACCCGTTTGCTTACACAGGATGAGTTGTCTGCGGTGAATGAGGCTTTCTTGCGGCGTCTGGTGATCCGCTTTCGTGGAGCACCAATGACGCCTCAGCAACTTTGCAATATCAGTCGGCAATTTGGTGAACTGCAACCGCACATCGCCAAGAAGTATCGTTTGCCAGATACGCCTGAAGTTGTGTTGATGATTAACCAAGATGAGCAAGGCAACTTTGACAAAGTAGGCGCTGAACGTGGGGTGGGTTGGCATTCAGACTTGGCGTATGACTGGTGCCCAGCTAAAGCCACCTTACTGCATGCGGTTGCTATTCCTGACCGAGGCGGTAACACAAGTTTCTTAAATGCTTACTTGGCATGGGAAACCATGCCTGAGGATCTCAAGCGTCGCGTAGATGGAAAACTTGCAGCTTTTCGTAACGGTGGGCGTTTGGGATTAAATCAAGGCATTACACCAGACGCCAAAGACCGCTTACCCGATGTGGTACATCCCGTGATTCGCACGCACCCTGAATCAGGCAAAAAAGCCGTCTACGCAAATCCGTATCACGCAATTGCCATTCTCGGGATGACGCGCGCTGACAGTGATGCGCTGCTCGATGAGCTGTTTGCTTGGTGCATTCAAAAACAATTTCAATGGGATCAGGTTTGGCAAGTGGGTGACACCATCATGTGGGAGAACCGCTGCGCGTGGCACAGCGGAAATTTAGATTACCCCTTAGATCAATTGCGTAAGTTTTATCGCACGACCATTCGTGGCACCACAACCGTTGATCGTGCTGTCGCTGAAAAACAATTGGCTGAGGCGGTTTACTAACCAATGCGCCCCAACCCTGTTCGTGCACGATGGCAACAAGGTGAGGCGGCCTCTAATCTTTGGATCGATATTGGATGGCCAGTGACTGTAGAGGCATTGGGTCGCTTGCCCTATGACTCCTTTACGATTGACATGCAGCACAGTTTGATTGATCGCACGACGTTGGTGCCCTTGCTGCAGGCGTTGTCGCTTGGCGGTGGAGCCCCGATGGTGCGCGTCACGCAAAACGATCCTGCAGAAATTGCCTATGTGTTAGATGCTGGTGCCTATGGGGTCATTTGCCCAACCGTTGAAACCGCTGATGACTGCGCACGATTTGTACAGGCATGCGATTACCCGCCCAAGGGCGTGCGGAGTTGGGGCCCTGTTCGAGGTCTCATGTACGGTGGTGCGGATTACTTTGATGCATACGCCACGCAGATCTTGCGTATCGCACTGATTGAAACCAAACGCGGAATGGACAATTTGGAATCCATCGCAGCCACGCCAGGCTTAGACATGATTTACCTTGGACCCAATGATTTAGGGGTGTCTTGGGGTGCCAAGCCTTCGTATACACCGAATCATCCGCAAGTTGAGTTGGCTATTCCTCTGGTGGCAGATGCTGCGAGAAGAAACAACATCGTCGCTGGAATGCACACCGCGAGCCCAGAGACAGCCAAACAAGCGATTGCTGAGGGATATCGGTTTGTTTCTCTTGGCTATGCAGCCAAGATAATGTTTAGCGCAGCGCTCACGTTGTTAGAAGCAACGTTTTCGCAAGCGAGAAAAAAGTAAACGCTGTAATAGACAAAAAATTAATGATAGACAAAAAATGAATGGGAAGCTCAACATTGAATAACAACAGCTTACGTTTTACCCTGGGGTTGATCGCCTTATTCGCGTACGCAGCGTTCGGAACTCACGCGCAAACATTTCCAACTAAACCAGTGACGCTGGTCGTGCCATTTGCACCCGGCGGAGGTAGCGATATCGTCGCTAGAACCTTACAACCGAAGCTGACCGAGCGACTGGGGCAGTCGGTACTTGTGGATAACAAACCAGGTGCTTCAGGCGTCATTGCAACGAACGCGGTTGCAAAAGCAGCCGCAGATGGACATACGCTTTTTTTATCCTGGGATACACACGCAATCAATCCAGTGGTGATGAAAGATTTGCCATACGACACGTTTAAAGATTTTGTACCGGTCACATTACTCGCGAGACTGCCTTTGGTGATGGGCGCTTGGGGCGGGCTGCCTGCAAATAATTTGCAGGAATTTATCGGCTTAGCTAAACGTCAACCAGGTAAATTAAATTATGCATCGGTCGGTTCGGGAAGCTCGAATCGCTTGCACTCAGAGAATTTGCACAAGTTGGCGCAAATTGAATTGGCGCATATTCCCTACAAAGGTGGTGGCCCTTCGATTCAAGCCATGTTAACGGGGGAGGTTGCGTATAGTTTTCTTTCGTATGCGTCCATGCGTAGCCATATCCAAGCGGGAAAACTAAAGGCCCTTGCAGTGACAGGCGATAAGCGTATTGCGGATCTTCCAAACACACCCACGATGATCGAAAGCGGTTTTCCAGGTTTTGAAGCCTACGGTTGGATTGGAATTTTTGCCCCCGCTGGTACACCCGAGGCTGCCATCGCTCGATTACATCGGGAATTTGTTGTTGCATTATCAGACCCAGACGTCTTGCGTCGATTACACGCTGCCGGTGTTGAGGCAATCGGTAGTACACCGCAAGAACTGGATCAATGGGTGCGCAAGGATTATGACAAGTGGGTCAAATTTTTGCGCGAAACCAAACTGCGGTTTGAATGACGCGTTGGATTAACTTGCGTCATTGGTTAAATCATTTTCTATCTAGACAACAATCATGAGGAACCTCCTATACATTTTTTTGTGTCTTGCCACAGCTGTCAGCGCGCAAGCGTTTCCTGATAAGCCAATCCGTATCGTCATTCCTTATACACAAGGTGGCGGTACCGATAATTTGTTGAGGATCATCTCGCCGACTGTCTCGGCAAATTTGGGTCAACCGGTCATCATTGATAACCGCCCTGGTGCCTCATCCATCATTGGCTCAGAGTTGGTAAGTAAAGCCTCACCCGATGGATACACATTACTCGCAACCGATTCTGCTTTTTTGATTAACCCTGGGTTGTTCAAATCCAAACTACCGTTTGATACCACGCAAGCTTTTACAGGTGTGAGCATGCTGGCGTCTGCACCCGTGTTGTTGGTGGTGCATCCAAGTGTGCCGGTAAAAACGCTGCCCGATTTGATTGCGTTGGCGCGCGCAAAGCCTGGTTATCTCAACTACGCTTCAGGTGGATCGGGGGCAGCGACGCATGTGGCTGGTGAAATGCTCAAGCAGATCACCAAGGTGTTTATCGTGCATATTCCATATAAAGGAACTGCACCTGCGATGACGGACTTACTTGCCGGACAGGTGCAAATGCAATTTGCAGGAATCAGCACAGCCAAGGCGCACGTCGATGCAGGAAGATTGCGAGCCATTGCGGTGACCGGAAAACAACGTAATCCGGCAATGCCCAACGTGCCCACGTTTGAGGAACATGGTGTTTTAAATCTTGATGCGGATAGTTTTTGGGGACTCTACGCCCCCACCGGTGTGCCGCCCGCCACGCTGGGACTGATTCACAAGGCCTTTGCCAATGCAATGAAAAATCCATTGCACACTGAAAAGCTGGCGGCTTTGGGTT
>CANIIA010000065.1 GCA_947467435.1 Betaproteobacteria bacterium | reverse complement strand
TTGCCAAAGTGCATTTCAACGAAGGTCAGCGTGTGGCGCGGGGTGCGCCATTAATCTCACTCGATGCATCTGAGTTAACGGCGATTTTGGCTGGTAGTACTTCGGAAGTGCAGATCAGTCAGCAGCGTTTAACGCGCGCCGAAGACTTGTTTCAGAAAAAATTTATCAGTCAACAAGCACTGGATGACGCACGTACTGCGTTAGATAAGGCCCGCGCGAAACAAGCCGAAGATAAAGCGCGTCTGGCACGCACCGAAATTCGTGCGCCGTTTCCCGGGGTGATGGGGTTACGTCAAGTCAGTGAGGGCGCGTTTGTTGCGATTGGTACGGACATCGCGCGCTTAGAAAAAATCGATCAGCTGAAATTAGATTTCCGTATTCCAGAAACCTATGTCGCTCGCGTGCGCGTTGGGCAAGTTGTGTCAATGGTGTTGGATGCGTTTCCGGGTACGGAGTTTTCTGGCAGCGTGTTTGCGATCGAACCGGGTGTGGATGAAGCAACGCGGACGGTTCTCGCGCGTGCGCGTGTGCCCAACCCTGCCTTGAAATTACGCCCTGGGATGTTTGCACGTGTCAGCGTGCAGTTGGGCGAGCGCAAAAATGCGATTTGGATTCCTGAACAAGCCATCGTGCCGCGTGGTCAAGAAAGTACAGTGTACAAAGTGGTCGATGGCAAAGTCGCGGTGGTCCCAGTGCGATTGGGGATGCGTCAACGCGGTGAGGTGGAAATATTGCAGGGCGTAGCAGCGGGCGAGCAAGTGATTACCGATGGCACGCAAAAAGTGGGACCCGGCGCAGCAGTGATGGTCTTACCTGATGCGCCTGCGGCCGGTGCGCCCACCTCAACACCCACCACCGCAGCGCCACCCGCCGCGAAGCCAGTTGCCCCCGCACCTGCGAGTGGTGAGAAGAAAGGCTAATCGCATGCAACTGCCTGAGCTCTCAATTCGTCGGCCGGTGTTTGCCACCGTGCTGAGTTTGGCGATCATCTTGATCGGTGTCATCGCGTTTCAACGTCTGACGGTGCGCGAATACCCAAAAATCGATACGCCGGTGGTATCAGTGCGTACGGTGTTCAAGGGCGCCAGTCCGCAGGTGATCGAGTCACAAATCACCCAACCGCTCGAAGATTCGCTCTCTGGCATTGAGGGTATCCGAACCATCAAATCGGTGTCGCGCGAAGAAGTGTCGCAAATCACCGTGGAATTTGTGCCCGAACGTAATGTCGACTCGGCTGCCAATGATGTGCGAGATCGCGTCGCGCGTGTTCGAAACTTGCTGCCCACCGCAGCGGATGAATCGGTCATTTCGAAAATTGAAGCGGATGCGCAGGCCATTCTTTGGCTCGCATTTTCCAGCGAAAAGCATGATGCGCTCGAGTTGTCCTTCTATGCCGATCGATTTGTCGCCGATCGCTTAAAAACCTTGCCTGGCGTGGCTTCGGTGATTATTGGTGGTGAACGTCGTTACGCCATGCGCATTTGGTTGGATCGCGACCGATTGGCGGCGTACGGATTGACGCCCGCCGATGTCGAAGCCGCGCTCACGCGTCAAAACGTAGAGATTCCTTCGGGACGTATTGAGAGTGCACAACGCGAATTTACGGTACTCACCGAGGCCGACATGCGCACCCCGGAACAATTTCGCGAACTCATCGTGCGCGATGCTGGTTCTTACCCAGTGCGTTTGCGTGATGTGGGAACGGCGCGATTAGGCGCATTTGATGAGCGCAGTATTGTGCGGGTGAATGGAAATCCCGCGGTTGGATTGGGTATCGTCAAACAATCGACCGCCAACACCTTGTCGGTTGCGACGGCGGTGAAAAATGAAATTGGACGCATCTCGGGCTCGTTACCTGAGGGCATGCAATTAAAAGTGGCGTTTGATTCGTCCATCTTTATCGAAAAATCGATTGAGGCGGTGTATCGCACCATGATCGAAGCGGTACTGCTGGTGGTGTTGGTGATTTTTGTATTTTTGCGCTCAGCACGCTCAACACTGATTCCGTTTGTGACGATTCCTGTGTCGTTGATTGGTGCGTTCTTTTTTCTTTACCTGATGGGATTTTCTGTCAATGTGCTGACTTTGCTTGGCATTGTGTTGGCCATCGGCTTGGTGGTGGACGATGCCATTGTGGTCCTTGAAAACGTGCATCGTCATATCGAGATGGGGAAAACGCCGCTGCGCGCCGCGATCGATGGGTCACAAGAAATTGGTTTTGCAGTCATTGCGATGACCATTACGTTGGCGGCGGTGTTTGCACCGTTGGCTTTCATGACGGGTAATACGGGTCGTTTGTTTACGGAGTTTGCGTTAACTGTGGCGGCTGCAGTGGTGGTCTCGGGTTTTGTCGCACTCACACTCACGCCGATGATGTGTTCTAAAATTCTTAAAGCCCATGAAAATCATGGCCGGTGGTATTTGGCGAGTGAACGTTTTTATGTTGGGATGACGAACGCCTATCGTCGTGCACTGGCTTTTATGTTGCAGCGTCGTTGGTGGGTGGTGGGTGGTTTTGTACTCGTGGCTACTGCTGCAGGGGTGTTGTTTAAGACCCTGAAGTCAGAGCTCTCACCGTTAGAGGATCGCGGATTTTTTATTGGCATTGTCGTTGCACCAGAAGGTGCCTCATTAAGTTACACCGATGGGTACGCTAGGCAACTCGAGAAAATTTATGCCGATGTCCCAGAAATTCGCGATTACTTTGTCGCCGTTGCGCCCGGACTCGAACGCCCCAATCCAGTGAATTCCGCGGCGAGTTTTGTGCAATTAAAGCCCTGGGATCAACGTGAAAGGCGCACGAAAGAAGTCACCGCATCGATCGGCCCCAAGATGTTTGGCACGATGCCTGGGGTGTTGGCGTTTCCAATTAACCCGCCCTCTTTAGGACAAAACTTTCGTAATCCGTCGGTGCAATTTGTGATTCAAGCGGGTTCCTACGAGGCGCTCGATGCGATGGTCAATAAATTGCTCGCACGCGCTAAGGAGTCCAAAGCGATTGCGAATCCAGATACCGATTTGCGTTTAAATAAACCGCAATTGGCGATCGATATTGATCGAGACAAAGCATCCGCGATTGGGGTCGATGTCGAAACCATAGGCCGCACGCTAGAGACATTGTTTGGCGGTCGGCAAGTCACGCGCTTTAAACGCGAAGGCAAGCAATATGACGTGGTTCTTCAGCTTGAAGAAAAAGATCGCGACACCCCCACTGATCTGACCGCGGTGTTTGTGCGTGCACGAGATGGTCGTTTGGTGCAGCTATCCAACTTAGTACAGGTGCGTGAAACGGTTGCTGCTAAAGAACTCAATCACTTTAATCGCTTACGTGCTGCGATTATTTCTGCCAACGTGGCGCCGGGATATACCTTGGGTGAGGCACTCGAATTCATGGATGCAGCGGCGAAAGATGTATTGGATGCCTCTGCGCGCACTGAGTTGGATGGGCCGTCACGTGAGTTTCGTGAATCGGGCACGACATTGGTCCTGACTTTTATTTTGGCGTTGATGTTTATTTATTTAGTCTTGGCGGCGCAATTTGAAAGCTTCATCAGTCCGTTTGTAATCATGTTGACTGTGCCCTTGGCCATGACCGGTGCATTGGCCGCACTCAGCCTAACGGGCGGGACCTTGAATGTGTACTCGCAGATTGGTCTGGTGATGTTGATTGGCCTGATCACCAAGCACGGTATTTTGATTGTGGAGTTTGCTAATCAACTGCGCGAGGAAGGGCATACGCGGCTGGATGCGGTGATCGAAGCTTCTGCATTACGCTTACGTCCCATTTTGATGACCACCGGTGCCATGGTGCTGGGTGCCGTGCCCTTAGCCTTAGCCAGTGGTGCGGGTGCTGAAGCGCGTCAACCGATTGGTTGGGTGATTGTCGGTGGCTTATTAATGGGCACCTTATTTACGCTGTTTGTCGTGCCGACAGCGTATGTGTTGCTTGTCGGTGATCGTGCGGCGACAATTGAAGAACAGGAGGGACAAAAAACATGAGCAAATTTTTAATTCGCCAACAAGACGTCACACCTTATTCACCTGCCAACCATACGGGGACGCGTAATTTTCGTTTGATTTGTCCCGAGACCGTTGGTGCGACCCAGCTTGAAATGCTGATCGGTGAGGTCGAACGCGGCAAGGGCGCTTTACCGCATGCACATCCAGGCATCGAGCAAGCATGTTACATGCTCGAAGGAACGGCGCATGTCGAAGTGGGCGGTGAGTCGTTTGAAATGGGCCCCGGTGATGCGTGTTTTTTTCCAGCCGACGAAATGCACTTAGTCAAGGTGACCAGTGAGCGCGCCAAAATTATGGTGATGTATGCACCGCCGTATCTAGAAAACCCCGCAAAGGCGCGAACCTAAGACGTTTGGTTGAGGAGGGATTGGGTATGTTGAAGCGCGTGGTTCAGCTTGTGTTTGCCGCGGTGTTGCCGTTGATAGTTGTTTGTACCGGCACATCGCAAGCCCAGTCTTGGCCGTCGCGGCCGATCAAAATTGTCGTGCCATTTGCTCCCGGTGGAAGCACCGATCTCACTGCGCGAATGATCGCGCCAAGAATGCAAGAGTTACTTGGCCAGCCCGTGGTGGTTGAGAATCGTGCCGGTGCAGGTGGTGCGATTGCCACAGAGTTTGTGGCGCGCGCAAGCGCGGATGGCTACACCGTTCTCTTGGCGGTCGCAGGCCCCTTTGTGATCGCACCATTGTTGCAAAAAATGCCTTATGACCCACTGCGTGATTTTGTGACGGTTGCTGGTGTGAACGGTAACCCCCAAGTGTTACTCGCGCATCCGGCGGTGGCGGCAAAAAATATTCGCGAACTGATCACGATCGCAAAAGCCCAACCGAGTGCGCTGAATTTTGGAACGGCGGGTCCAGGTTCGTTGATTGAGCTCTCGGGCTTGGTCTTTAATCACATGGCCGGTACGCGAATCACCAATGTGCCTTACAAAGGCGGAACGCCGGCGGTCGCAGCGGCCCTGAGTGGTGAAGTGCAACTTACCTTTGCCAATACATCCGATGCCTTGGTGCAAATAAAAGCCGGAAAGCTTCGCCCGATTGCAGTCACCAGTGCGCAGCGCTTTGCACAATTGCCAGACGTGCCCACCTTAGCGGAATCAGGTTTACCTGAATTTGATGTGGTCACATGGAATGGGTTGGTTGTCCCTGTGGGCACGCCGACGGACGTGGTGAGTCGACTCGCGCGTGCGACCCAAGACACCATCAAGGACGCGCAGATCCGTCAGCGTCTGGGGGAGTTAGGTACCACGCCCAGTCAAGATGGCCCGGCAGAGTTGCAGCGCTTTATTCAGAGCCAATTTAATTTCTGGCAGAAGTTCATCCGCGACTCCGGACTCAAACCTGAACTTCGCTGAGCGGTGACTTGCGCTATCGTGTGGGACTTCTTTGCATGATGAAAGGGTCGCCGCATGACAGCAGACACTTGGCAGCCGCTTGCAGGGGTGCAGGTGATCGACTTTTCGATGTTTGTTCCTGGTCCCTTTGCGTCGGCTGCATTTGCCGATTTGGGCGCCGACGTCATTAAGGTTGAGTCGGTATCAGGCGATCCCGGGCGTCACTATGTGCCGGTGCAGTTTCGCACTGAAAATCGCAATAAACGCGCAATTGCGATCAATCTAAAAGCACCGCAATCGCGTGAGGTGGTTGCAGCGCTGGTACAACGTGCTGATGTTGTGATGGAAGGCTTTCGTCCTGGTGTTGCGCAGCGCTTAGGCATTGATTACGCCACGCTCAGTGCGATTAACCCGAAAATTATCTATTGCTCGATCAGTGGTTATGGGCAAACGGGACCGTGGCGTGATCGCCCCGGACACGATGTCAATTACATCGCGGCTGGTGGCGGTTTGGCATTTCCGGGCCAATGGTTGCAGCCACCCACACGCTCATCTTTGCCGATTGCAGACATGGGTGGCGGGTGTGCCGCCTCGACCGCGGTGTTAGCTGCCTTGCACGCGCGACATCAGACCGGAAAAGGGGTGTGCTTAGACCTTTCTTTATTTGAGGCGGGATTTTATTGGTCGGCGATGCGCCATTCTTTGTCGGATGACGTGGACCGCAAGGCGCATATTTTTCCGGTCAATGATATTTTTAATACCAAGGATGGACGCAAGTTGACGTTAGGCATTCTGGAAGAACATTTCTGGAATAACTTTGTGTCCGTGTGTGCTCCCTTGGCACCGGATTTAGCCGATGCAAGGTACGCCAGCGATGCGCTACGGCGACAACATGGCGATCTCCTGTCGGCTCGCTTGGCCGAGGTCATTGCCATGAAAACAGCCGACGAGTGGGTGCGCTTACTCGAGGCGCAGGATGTGCCCGTTGATTTATGTTTAACGCCCGCACAAGCAGCGCATCTGCCGCAAATTGTTGCGCGTCAAGACGTGGCTGAAATTGACGGCGAGAAGTTTGCCTTATTTCCTGTGTGGGCGAATGGTCACCCCGGCACGCAATTGCGCCGTTCTGTGCCAGCGCATGCCGAACACACGCACGAAGTGTTACGTGAGGCAGGCATGGATGATTCGCAAATCATAGCGCTTGCCGAGGCCGGAACGATTAAGCTTGCATGAGTTAGTTCTTCTTTGCTTATCGAGATAGGTGCGTCATGGAATTTGGATTCACGCCAGAACAAGAAGCGATTCGCGAGGCCATCGGCAAGATTTGCGCGCAGTTCGATGATGCCTATTGGTTTAACAAAGACCACGAAGGTGGATTTCCGACCGAACTCCATCAAGCCTTAGCGCGTGATGGTTGGTTGGGCATAGCCATGCCTGAAGCCTTTGGCGGTGCCGGTTTAGGCATCACTGAGGCTGCGGTGATGATGCAAACCATCGCTGGATCAGGTGCCGGGTTTTCGGGTGCGTCCGCCATTCACATGAACATCTTTGGTTTGAACCCGGTGGTGGTGTTTGGAACGGAGGCGCAAAAAAAACGCATGTTGCCGAATTTGATTGCCGGTAAAGAGCGTTCGTGCTTCGCAGTCACAGAACCGAATACTGGCTTAAATACGACGCGAATCAAAACCAAGGCCGAAAAGCAAGGTGACCGCTACATTGTGTCTGGACAAAAGGTTTGGATTTCCACGGCGCAAATTGCAGAAAAAATTTTGCTCCTTGCACGAACCACACCCATCGAGCAATGCAGTAAGCCCACGCAAGGGTTGTCGCTGTTTTATACCGACTTTGATCGCAGCAAAGTTGAAGTGCGTGAGATCGAAAAAATGGGTCGCAAGTGCGTCGACTCTAATCAGGTGTTCTTCGATGGCATGGTTATTCCTGAAGCGGATCGGATTGGCGAAGAGGGGCGTGGCTTTGAATACATTTTGCATGGCATGAACCCCGAGCGTATTTTGATTGCGGCTGAATCAGTGGGCTTAGGGCAGTGTGCCTTACGTCGAGCCACGCAATATGCGCGTGAACGAGTGGTGTTTGATCGGCCGATCGGTCAGAACCAAGGCATTCAACATCCATTGGCGCAAAACTGGATGGCTCTCGAAGCGGCCAATCTGATGGTGTTTAAAGCAGCTTGGTTATATGACACCAATCAACCCAGCGGTGCCGAGGCGAATGCCGCCAAATATCTCGCCGGTGAAGCCAGCTTTGATGCTTGCCAACAAGCAGTGATGACGCACGGTGGCTTTGGTTATGCCAAGGAATATCACGTGGAGCGTTATCTGCGCGAATCATTGGTTGGACGCATTGCACCGGTGAGCCCGCAATTGGTGATGTGTTTTATCGCAGAGCGCGTGCTGGGTTTACCGAAATCTTATTAATTTTTGGAGCGCAACATGTCAAACGAAATGCCAATCATTGGTCGTGGATTTGGTTTTCATCAATGTCAAGTAGGTACCCGTTTTAAGACGCACCGTCGCACGATCAGCGAGTCAGATTTAAACGCATTTGTGAATCTCACATGGCTGACTGAAGAATTATTTACGGTCGAAGATGACGCTGAGCGCGTACTGAAAGGTCGCCCCGTACCTGGTGCATTGGTGTATGCCTTTGCTGAAGGCTTATTGCTGCCATCGATGCAAGACACAGGTCTGGCTTTTTTAAACGCGCAACTGGATGTTCGACGCTCTACTTTGGTGGGAGACACGATTCACGTTGAAGTCGAGGTGGTGGAAGCGCGACTCACTTCAAAGGGCGATCGTGGACTCGTGCGTTTTGCTAACGAAGTAAAAAACCAGCACGGAGAGACCTTGATTAGCTACAACCCGCTGCGCATGTTGAAGCTCAATTAATCGCCTCAATGTCCAGTGATGTGCTGATTGTTGGCGGGGGAATTGCTGGCTTGACGCTGGCTTTGTCGCTCCATCAAGCGGGTTTGTCTTGTCGCGTGTTTGAGGCGGCGCCTGCGTTTAAACCGCTGGGTGTTGGTGTGAATTTGTTGCCGCACGCCATGCGTGAGCTCACCGAGTTGCGTTTGCTTGAGGCATTGTCTGCGGTGGGGGTTGCCACGCGAGAGATTGTTTTTTGTAACCGCTTTGGGCAGACCATCACCACCGAACCGCGTGGTCGTTTTGCTGGTTACGACTGGCCGCAATTGTCGATCCATCGCGCCGATTTGCACGCCGTGTTGCTTGCGGCAGTTCATGCGCGATTAGGTGAAGGCGCCGTTGTTGTTGGAAAACGCTTTGTGCAGGCCGAGCAAAACGCCGATCGTGTCACGGCGCACTTTGATGATGGCACCTCGGTGCACGGTGCCGCACTCATTGGGGCCGATGGCATTCATTCGGCCGTGCGACGTCAGTTGCATCCGCACGAAGGACCACCGTCCTATCAAGGCATCAACATGTGGCGCGGGGTGACGCGTGCCAAGCCTTTTTTGACCGGTGCGAGCATGATTATCGGAGGCTGGCTGGAGGTCGGAAAGATGGTGGTGTACCCGATCCGCAATGCAATTGATGCGCAAGGACATCAGTTAATTAACTGGGTGGCTGAGATCCAGTCACCGCGCAACGTGCAGCAAGATTGGAACCTCGCTGGAAAGTTAGAAGATTTTTTGCCGACCTTCAACGGTTGGCGCTTTGATTGGTTGGATGTGGTTGCGTTGATGCAGCAAGCCGAGCAAATTTTGGAGTACCCGATGGTTGATCGTGATCCGTTGCCTTTTTGGACGCAGGCACGCATCACGCTGATGGGCGATGCTGCGCACCCGATGTACCCGCGTGGATCAAACGGGGCGGGGCAGGCTATTCTCGATGCGCGGGTATTGGCGGCCTGTTTACGTGAAACCAACGACATCACGACAGCCTTGCAGTCCTATCAAGCCAAACGTTTGCAGGCTGCGTATGACGTGGTGCTCGCCAATCGAACATCCGGACCAGATTCGTTACTTCGAACCGTGCATGAGCGCACGGGAGACCAGCCGTTTGGTCGTATTGAGGAGGTGATGTCGGCCGCGGAAATCGAGGCCATTGGCGAAAAATACAAGCGGATTGCAGGATTCGAGCGCGAGCAGCTCCGCCAGCGGGCCTCATTTTTGTAAATTAACTCATTGATTTTATTGGTTAATTTTATTTAATTGAGCAAGGCGTTGACCGCCAATCCGTTGATCTTGTCGAGCGTCGTAAAGTACTGTATAAATACACAGTACTTTACGTTCTCTGAGGTCAATGCCATGCCTGAACTGTCGATTGTTTTTGCCGATCTAGCCACCTGGGCTTTTGTGGCTGTATGTTTGATGTTGGGCCGCGCCTAACGAGACATCTGCGACGACCGGCGCTGCAAGACTTACGTCCCGCGTTGTTGATCGTAGACCCATTGCGCTGCCGCTAAGTCCGCCAGCGCGGTGCCCACGGACTTAAATACCGTGATTTCGTTGGCGTCTTGCCGACCAGGATGATCGCCACGTAGTAACTCCACCAATTCCGCGCGTAAGTCATCGCGTGTCATGGTGCCGCGGGCGATCGGTTGTACCAAGTCACCGGCTTCTTTCAGCGTGCCCGCGTACGTATCAACAAACACGTTTGCGCTAGACATCAATGGATCATCGGCTTCGCGCATGGTCGGCGTAAACCCACCGACTAAATCGACGTGCGTACCAGGCCGTACATCGCGTGCATGCACCAGTGGGGTGTCGGACGTGGTGGCACAACTGATGATGTCGGCGCGGGCAATAGCTTGCGCGAGGTGCGATTCAACTTGCGCATTCATTCCAGCGTGTTGTAACTGACTAACCAGTGCGTCGGCACGTTGGAGGTTGCGTCCCCAAACGTAGATTTGTTCAATCGGACGAACAGCGCAATGCGCCATGGCCATATAAGGGGCTAGCTGCCCGGTGCCGATGAGGGTGAGGACGCGCGCCTCTTGTCGAGCCAACGCCTGCGTTGCCAACGCCGATACCGCGCCAGTGCGACGAAGCGTCAATGCCTCACCATCGAGGACCGCGAGCGGATGACCGGTGTGCGGATCGAGCAGAACATAACAAGCACCCACCGTGGCTGCACCTCGAGATGGGTTGCGCGGAAACACAGTGACTATTTTTACGCCCAAGGATTGCTGCGCTTGCCAAGCCGGCATGAGCAGCAATCGATTCGCGGGTTGATCATCGCTGAGCGCATGTACGTGTCGAACCGGCGCGGTCACGCCAGAAAGAAAAGCACGACGTAACTGTGCAATCAGCCGAGGAAAATCGAGCGCCTGATGTACGCAGACTGCATCAAGGTAAGGCAGGCTGTGCGCCATTGTTCAAGTCAATGACGGGCCATGCCAGCACAGCGTACATCAGGGCCATTAAATGGTGGTGTGACCACCAAGCTCAACCACATGACCCGTAGGAATTTTGTAGTACTCGGTGGCCCCCAGCATCGTGCGATGCATCAGAATAAATAAGGCCACTAATGGTGATGCGCTTTCACGCGAGATGACTTTTTCTTTGCCCACAAAGAACGAAATTTCCATCAGGCTGAAATGGAATTCACGCACACGTAAGAAAGCCAATACACGAGGAATGTTGGGCTCCTCCATAAAGCCGTAACGTACCACTGCAGAATGGAAGTTGTGATCGTGGTGTGACACGCTGATGCGTTCTTGATCAAGTACAAACGGGATGCTTTCAATTTGCACACGCATCAAGATGACCCGTTCATGGATGACCTTGTTGTGCTTCATGTTGTGTAACAAGGCAATCGGCACGATGTCGTCATGTGGCACCATAAAAATCGCCGTGCCAGGGACACGAATTGGCGAGCCAGGCTGCAGACTATTTAAGAAGTCTTTAAGATGAATCGCACCATCCCAACGTGCGGCGAGCAATTTTTCGCGGCCACGAATCCACGCGATCATGACCATCAAAATCACGGCTGCCACCGCAATGGGTAACCAACCGCCTTCAAAAAACTTAAATAGATTGGCACCAAGAAACAGAATATCGATGGCAAACAAACCAGCAAACAGCGGAATAAAAATCCATTTATTCCAGTGGCGAATCACGATCATGAAATAACCTGCCAACAGCGTGTCAATCGCCATGGCGCCAGTGACAGAAATGCCATACGCAGAAGCGAGGTTTTCTGAATTACGAAAACCTAATACCAATCCGACCACGCCAATAAACAACATGATGTTAATTTTCGAGACATACACTTGGCCGATTTCTTCTGCTGAGGTGTGACGTACGCGCAAGCGCGGAATGTAGCCAAGCTGCACCGCTTGATTGGCAATAGAAAACGCACCCGAAATCACCGCTTGTGAAGCAATGATCGTGGCCATGAACGCCAATAGCAGCAGCGGAATCGATGCCCATTCCGGTGCTAAACGATAAAACGGATTATCTATTGCGCTCGCGTCGCGAATAAGAAGCGCACCTTGACCGTAGTAGTTCAGCAGTAGTGCAGGGAAAACCAAAAACAACCACGCACGACGAATCGGGTTGAGTCCAAAGTGTCCCATGTCAGCGTAGAGCGCTTCACCGCCTGTTACCGAGAGCACGACCGCACCTAAAATCGCGATGGAAACGCCCGCGTGTGAGGCAATAAATTGCAGACCCATGATTGGGTTGAGCGCAGCCAACACCGTTGGGTTATCGAGAATTTGTACGAATCCCAGTGCACCCAATGAAAAAAACCAGACCAACATGATCGGGCCAAACACACCGCCCACTTTGTTTGTGCCAAAGCGCTCTACCGCAAACAGCGCCGTGATCAGTGCCAGTGCAATCGGAATAATGTAAGACTTTAAATCTGGTGAGATGACGTTGAGTCCTTCGACTGCACTGAGCACCGAGATGGCCGGGGTGATCATGCTGTCACCAAAAAATAAGGACGCACCTAAGGTGCCGGCAAGCGTCACCGCCCAGCGTGCTTTGGTGTGCTTACCCAATTTGCGCAAGAGCAGTGCGGTGAGTGCAAACACGCCGCCTTCGCCGCCGTTGTCAGCGCGCATGATGATCATCACGTACTTAAGTGTGACTACCAAGATCAACGACCAAGTAATCAACGAAAGAATGCCAAACACCGCAGGCTCAAGGTTGGCACCCCCACCGCTTTGTGAGGCTTCAACCGCAACTTTTAGCGCATACAAAGGTGAGGTACCAATATCGCCAAAAACAACGCCCAGCGCAGCCAAAGTAAGCATGCCAGGTATTTTTGGACGATGGTGCGGGGTGTGATGATGAGCAGACATGATGTAAATAATCTCGGTTTAGAAAGACAATCGCCGCTGCCGCAGGATAAGCGGACAACGGCGTGTTGGGGTCAACGCAGCCACATTTCGTCGATGATCGTTGGCCACGATCATCGAGCGCGTGGGTACGTGAATTAGTTGGTTAGGATTTGGCGACCGTTCAGCGGTTGCACAGGACGTGCGTTCAGCTTGAACGGAAAACCATCGACTTGTGCACGGCCAATGTGTGTGGGTGTTTTTAAGATAAAGAAGGTGACACCTTCAGTACACGGTGGGGTGGTGAGTGAGCCTTCAAAAGCCCAATAGCCTAAACGCGTAGGCAACAAGTTGGCCGGGTTGATGGTGACCCCAGACACGGTGACCGGTGGGCCTTCTTTGACAGGTGCATTATCCCAAATCGTTTTGATGACTTGGTTT
>CANIIA010000064.1 GCA_947467435.1 Betaproteobacteria bacterium | reverse complement strand
TTGACTAAACCGGCGTTCATATAAATTAGGAAACATCGTGTAGATTTCATCTAACTGCATACCACCGGTCCGATTAACTTGTGGTGGTAGCAGTAAATTTTCTTCGGTCGATAAACTCGAAAAAATTCCGCGTTCTTCGGGGCAATAGCCCACGCCCAAATGGGCAATTTCATGGGTTGGCCGGTCAATCACCTCGGTGCCATGTACCAAGATCGATCCCTTGCGTTGACCCACTAATCCCAAAATCGACTTCAGTGTGCTCGTGCGGCCAGCACCATTGCGACCCAACAAGGTAACGACTTCGCCTGCCTGCACTTGTAAATCAACACCATGCAAGATATGCGATTCGCCGTACCAAGCATGCAGATCACGGATCTCGAGTACGGTCGTCGACATTAGTGTGCTTGCCCCATGTAGGCTTCAATCACATCCGGATTTTTTGAGACCTGCGCGTACGGTCCTTCAGCCAGCACACTGCCGCGTTGTAAGACGGTGATGGCGTCGCAAATTCCCGAAACAACGCCCATGTTGTGTTCAACCATCAAAATCGTGCGGCCGACAGAAACTTTTTTAATGAGATCACGTACCCGATCAACGTCCTCATGTCCCATTCCTGCGGTGGGTTCATCCAACAACATCAACTCGGGGTCCATTGCTAACGTAGTCGCAATTTCGAGAGCGCGCTTTCGTCCATACGGTAACTCTGCAGTCACCGTCTCCGCCATGTGTTGCAGGTCCACCGCAGCGAGTAATTCCATGGCCCGATCATTGAGTTGATCGAGCACCCGTTCGGTACGCCAGAAATGAAATGAGTGACCCATCGCACGCTGTAAACCAATGCGTACATTTTCACGTACAGACAAATGGGGAAACACCGCCGAGATTTGAAACGATCGAATGATGCCGCGGCGTGCGGTTTGCGCTGGCTTTTCGCGCGTGATATCGATGTTGTTGTAATGAATGCTTCCCGCGGTAGGCGGCAAAAACTTGGTCAGTAAATTAAAAAACGTCGTCTTGCCCGCACCATTGGGACCGATCAGCGCGTGTATCGATCCACGCTGCACGCGCAAATTGACTTGATTGACTGCGACAAAGCCCCTGAATTCTTTGGTGAGGCCGCGCGTCTCGAGGATGATGTCTCCAGCCATAGGAATTCTTTATTTGTTATCTGCTTAGTGTGCCTGTTGGCGATCAACTAGACAACCCTAAGCTGCGAGAATCTCCGTATCGCTAGGCCGACCAGTTGGGCGGACGTTTTTCTAAAAACGCGGCCATCCCTTCACGACCTTCTGGATGCGCAAAGCTTGCGCTAATGACCTCGCTTGCGAGCGCATAAGCGGCAGGAACATCCAAATCAAGTTGCTGATAAAACGCACGTTTTCCTGACGCAACCGATGCACGCGGTTGCGCAGCAATTTTTTGCGCGAGTAAATTGATCGCTACATCTAATTGATCTACAGGGACCACTTGGTTAATTAAGCCCCACGATTGTGCGGTTGCAGCATCAATCACATCACCAGTGAGCAGCATCTCGAGCGCGCGTTTTCTTTGTAGTGTCCGCGACAAAGGAACTGCTGGTGTCGCGCAAAAAAATCCCCAACGCACGCCGGGTGTTGAAAACCGAGCCGTGTCACTGGCGATCGCCAGATCACACTGCGCGACCAACTGGCAACCTGCAGCGGCAGCCATGCCATGCACGCGTGCAATCACGGGTTGTGGAAGTCGCGTCAAGGTTTGCATTAGGTGACTACAAGCAGCAAATAAACGCGCAATGGATGGGGCATCGTGCAGTGTCTGAATTTCTTTGAGATCGTGCCCTGCACAGAAGCCCTCACCCCGAGCAGCAATCACAATCACTCGCGCTGCATCATCCTGCGCAATGGCCTCTAGTGCACCTTGTAGCGCCGCTAACATCTCGTGCGTGAGCAAATTCATTTGTGCCGGGCGATTCAGTGTCAGCGTGACCACACCGGCTTTCGCCTGATGTAATACCAACGGTGATGGGGGCGTCGTCTCCATTAAGTGTTGATTGCATCCGCGGAACGCGCTTGTTCACGCAACTGGAATTTTTGAATTTTTCCTGTTGACGTTTTGGGTAAGACGCCAAACACCACGCGTTTAGGCACTTTAAAACGCGCCATGTGTTCACGACAAAATTCGATGATCTGTGCCTCCGTCACTTCGCTTTGCGCCTTCAGCTCAATAAACGCACAAGGGGTTTCTCCCCACTTCGGATCAGGTTGGGCCACGACGGCCGCAGCCATCACGGCAGGATGCCGGTACAACACGTCTTCGACCTCTATGGATGAAATATTTTCACCGCCAGAAATAATGATGTCTTTGGAGCGATCTTTAATCTTTACATAGCCATCGGGATACATCACCGCGAGATCGCCCGTATGAAACCACCCACCCGCAAATGCTTCTGCAGTTGCTTGGGCATTTTTTAAGTACCCCTTCATGGTGATGTTGCCCCGGAACATAATCTCGCCCATGGTTTCACCATCCGCTGGCACGGGCTGCATTGTTTGTGGATCGCGCACCGTCATGGCTTCTTGCACCACATAGGGCACACCTTGACGGCTATTACGCTGCGCTTGTTCAGGCAAAGGTAATTCATCCCAAGCTGCATGCTTGGCACACACAGCCGCTGGTCCATACACTTCAGTGAGACCATACACATGCGTGATATCAAACCCCATACGTGCCATGCCTTCAAGAATCGCCGCGGGGGGTGCTGCACCGGCCACTAAACAATGTACGGTGTGTGTAATGCCCGCACGTAGTTCAATTGGCGCATTGATGAGCGTTTGATGCACAATCGGCGCACCACAGTAATGGGTCACGTGATGCTCTCGAATCGCATCAAAGATCAATGCCGGATCGACTTTTCGTAAGCACACGTTGACACCCGCGTTGGCTGCCATGGTCCAAGGAAAACACCAACCGTTGCAATGAAACATCGGCAGCGTCCACAGATATACAGCATGCTGCGGCATCCCCCAAGTGAGAATATTGCCCACCGCATTGAGATAAGCGCCTCGATGGTGGACCACCACACCTTTGGGATTGCCGGTGGTACCCGAGGTGTAATTTAATCCGATTGCTTGCCATTCATCGGTGGGACCTTGCCAAGCAAACTGCGAATCACCCGAGGCAACAAATTGTTCGTACTCCATCTCACCCAACAACGCACCTGGTGGCGCCAGCGGGTCATCCACATCAATGACTTGGGGCGGATTCTGCATGAGCGATAGTGCGCGAGAAATCGTGCTCGAGAATTCTCGATCGGTGATTAAGATTTTTGCGCTACCGTGCGCCAACATAAACGCAATGGATTCTGCATCTAAGCGCGTGTTCAACGAATTTAAGACCGCTCCGGTCATCGGCACACCAAAATGCGCTTCAATCATCGGCGGTGTGTTGGGTAACATCACCGCAACGGTGTCACCCAAGCCGATCCCACGTTGCGTGAGTGCCGACGCGAGTTGTCTGCAACGTGTGTAGGTTTGCTGCCATGTTTGGCGCAACGCTCCATGTACGATCGCTAAACGGTCTGGATATACCGCAGCCGTACGGGCAAGAAAACTCAGGGGCGAAAGCGCGGCGAAATTAGCGGCGTTTCGGTCTAAATCCTGTTCGTAGGGATTGAGCGACATCAGCACCTCGGCGTAGGGGGTTATTTCATCTCGATTTCAACGAAAGCAAATTCGTAATCGTTGGCATTGATCACGTCGTGCTCGACACCAACCGAACGAAAATACGGCACACCTTTTTTAAGTTCAGCAAACGACACGGCACCATCCGGACCAACCAACTTCAGCTTGCCATCCATCATCGGCACGACCACATAATCGTAACCATGTCGATGAAACCCGGTGGCGGCACCCGGTGCAAAGCGCCACTCAGTCACACAGGTACGCGCGTTATCAATGAATTGCGTGGCTTTGGCGGACACACTCATGAGAGCACCGCAATGCCAGCGTTGGCAATTTGCTCGTCTTCATGCGATTGCACGCCTGATACACCGACCGCACCCACACACACACCTTCCACCAAGATAGGAACCCCGCCTTGGACGGGCAACATGCCAGGCATCATCAACATCGATAAGCGCCCCGCTTTTACACGCTCCTCCCATGCACCACTGCTGCGACGTGATAACGCCGCGGTGCGGGCTTTTTCAGTGGCAATGGTCACGTTGGCTGGTGTTGCACCATCCATGCGTGTGAGGCTCATTAAATGTCCGCCATCATCCAAAATGGCGATCGCTACAATCCATTGATGTTGATTGGCCTCTGCTTCTGCAGCTGCGGTGATTTTTTTCACATCCTCGAGTGTCAACATCGGACGCATTTTCATGGAGCTAAGCCTTTCAAGACATGTTGAATTTGTACTAAAGAATTCGGATCTTCAATCGTGGTGAGATCTCCTGGGTCGCGTCCCTCTGCCAAGGCCGCAATGATTCGCCGTAACGTTTTTCCCGAACGCGTTTTTGGGAGCAAGTTCACAAAATGCACCGTGCGCGGACGACCAATGGCGCCCAACTGTTGATCCACCATCGCAAGCACTTCTTTTTCGAGTGTTTGGCGTAACTCGGGAGTGGCAATACGCGCCGCATCTTTAGGCACAGCAAAGGCCAACGGCATCTGGCCCTTGATGACATCAGCCACACCAACGACTGCGCACTCAGCAATCGCCGAATGCATATTGACTGCCTCTTCAATTTCGCGGGTACCCAGTCGATGTCCGGCGACATTAATCACGTCATCCGTGCGGCCCAAAATAAAGTAATAGCCTTGCGCGTCGCGGATCCCCCAATCAAAGGTGGAGTAGACCAATTTTTTTGAGAACATCGAAAAATAGGTATTCACAAATCGCGCATCATCTCCCCACACCGTCGTCATGCAACCCGGCGGTAACGGCGGTTCGATGGCCACCACAGCTTTCTCATTGGCGCTTGCTGGCGTCGCATCTGATTCGCGCAGCAGTTTGAGATCGTAGCCGTACACCGGAAAACTCGGACTACCAAAACGAATTGGCGTAGCCTCAATACCCGGCATCGCTGAAAGAATTGGCCAACCCGTTTCGGTCTGCCAATAGTGATCAATCACCGGTACGTTGAGTGCATCGCTAATCCATTGATGCGTTGGTTCGTCTAATGGTTCGCCCGCCAAAAATAAATGTCGCAATGACGAAAGATCGTATTTTTTTAAGAACGCAGGATCTTGTTTCTTTAAAACACGAATAGCCGTGGGTGCAGAAAACATCACGGTGGCTTTTGTATCTTGAATAATTTTCCACCAAATACCCGCATCCGGACGGGTTGGCACGCCTTCGTACATGACGGTGGTCATTCCAGCGATGAGTGGTGCGTAAATAATGTACGAATGCCCCACCACCCAACCAATATCGCTGGTGGTAAACATCGTTTCACCAGCTTGGCCGCAATAGATGTGTTTCATCGAAGCAGCCAAGGCCACCGCGTAACCACCCACATCACGCTGCACACCTTTTGGCTTTCCAGTGGTACCCGAGGTGTACAAGATGTACGACGGCGCGTTGGATTCGAGCCAAACACAGGGCACGGTGGCGCCAACATGGGAGGCTGCGCATTGCGCCCAATCGACGTCACGCTTGGCCGTCATCGGCATCGCGGGATCTAACCCACGGTTAAATATCAGCACCTGCGCGGGTGGATGTTTGGCAATCTGTAAGGCCTCATCCACCAGGGCTTTATACAAAATCGGTTTACCCATACGACTGCCACCATCGGCCGTCATCATCAGGGTTGGGCGTGCATCGTCGATACGCGCCGCTAAACTCGACGCCGCAAATCCTCCAAACACCACCGAGTGAATTGCACCGATACGCGCACAAGCCAACATCGCAAAGCACGCCTCTGCAATCATGGGCATGTAAATGATGACGCGATCGCCTTGTTGCACTCCGAGCGAACGCATCATCGCGGCCACACGATTCACTTCGGCGTGTAGTTCGCGATAGGTGTAGGCCCGCTCTTCGTTGGTCTCTGTCGAGATATAAAGCAGCGCACGTTGATCCGCACGCGCGGCCAAGTGTCGATCAATCGCGTTGTAGCAAAGATTCGTTTCGCCGCCAACAAACCAGCGCGCAAACGGCGGGTTGGTGTATTCGAGAACCTGTTGAACAGGTTTGTGCCAATGAATTAACTGCGCTTGCTCTGCCCAAAATCCGGCTTTGTCTTGAATCGAACGCCGATGCAATGCCGCATACGTTTGCATACTCCCTCCTCCATGATTGCCATGCGCCCGAGTGCCCAGAATGGGATGTGGTGCCTCGCGCGTTCAGGCAGCAATGTCGATGACTGTTCGTCCCTTTGCTTTTGCATCGATGATGTCAGCAAACACTGTTGGCAGTTGGTCAAACGCCACGGTGTGGGCCATCGTTTTCAAATGCGCGGGACGCATATCGGATGCCAAACGTCGCCAAACTTCTTGGCGCAGCGGCATCGGACAGTTCACCGAATCAATACCGAGTAAATTCACGCCGCGCAAAATAAAGGGCGCTACCGTGGTCGGTAAATTCATGCTTGCGGCCAAACCAATCGATGCCACAGAACCACACAACTGCATGCCTGAAAGCATCCATGCAAGCACATCACCACCCAAGTTATCTACTGCACCTGCCCACAGCGCTTTATCTAATGGACGAATTTTGCTCAGATCGATTGATTGTCTAAGCATAACCTCTTTTGCACCCAAGCCTTGCAAATACGCCGTCTCGCTTTCTTTACCAGTCAGTGCGACCACGTGATAACCCAAACGCGACAGCGCATCGACCGCAATTGAACCGACACCTCCGGTTGCACCACTCACAATCACCTTGCCGCTTGCCGGCGTGAGTCCGTTTTGTTCCATGCGTACGATCGCCATGCCCGCGGTAAAGCCTGCGGTACCCAAGGCCATCGCTTCCCACAGCGTTAATCCAGCAGGCATCTTCACCAGCCAATCTGCTGGAACGCGTGCGTATTCGGCGTAACCACCGTGATGCTTCACACCCAGATCGTAACCAGTGGCCAATACCGCATCACCTTTGGTGAATCGCGCGTCGCTAGAAGACACCACCGTGCCAGAAAAATCGATACCACCGATACACGATGCACGTTGCAGAATGCGCCCCTTACCTGTGGCAGCCAATGCATCTTTGTAGTTCACATCGGAATACGCCACACGCACCACCACCTCACCCGGATCGAGTGCATCAAGATCGCATGACTCGAAGTTGGCAGTGATTTTTTTGTCCACTTCGGTGAGTCGAAAAGCCTTAAATTTTTCCATCTGAAGTTATCCTTGTTGTGACTGCGGTACGGTGCGTGTGGATTGCAAGTAGTCTCGACTTTGCATCTCAGTGAGCCGGCTAACGGTACGACTAAATTCAGCGGCTGCCGTATGCGCCGAACCCCCATCCACAAACAGCGCCTCAGGTAACGCCTGCGCCGAGCACACCAGTTTAATGTGTTCATCGTAGAACACATCCACCAACCAAGTGAAACGACGCGCGACATCGGCGTTGTTTGACGTAAAGCAAGGGATATTAGACAAAATCACCGTGTGAAAGCGTCGCGCAAGATCAACATAATCGGCATACGATCTTGCACCGCCACACACCTGAGCAAAATCAAACCAAACAATCCCGCCAGCACGATGGCGGTAAGGTATGAGCCGACCCTCGACATCCAAAGGCTGATGCTCTTCTTGAACATCCTTTAAATCGGCAAAAACTTGCGCTAAGGCTTGATCAGCGGCATCCCCCAAGGGGGTACGAAAAGCCTGTAATTGTTCAAGCACACGGCGACGGTAATCTGTGCCGTTGTCCACTTCCACCACCTGCATGCTGCGCTCGATTAATCCGATGGCTGGCAAAAACCGCTCACGTTGTAACCCATTTGGATACAGCTGATCGGGCCGATAGTTACTGGTCATACAAAACACCACGCCACGGGACATGACTTGCTCAAGTAAGCGACCCAAAATCATGGCGTCACCAATATCAGACACATGAAACTCATCAAAGCAAATCAACCGATAGCGCCGTGCAATGCGCGCGGCGACCTCGGCCAGTGGATCGGTGTGCCCCTTCACCGCATCTAATTCACGATGAATTTCACGCATGAAATGATGAAAATGCACGCGACGCTTGCGCACAAGTGGCGCGCACAAGTAAAACGCATCCATTAAAAAGCTTTTGCCTCGACCCACCCCACCCCAAAGATAAATGCCTTTGGGTAAGGCCGGTTTCATCAACAGGCGACGTAATGCACTACGCCGCTGCTGTTTATAGGCAAGCCATGCATTGAAGAATGCTTGCAGATGATCGACTGCGCGCAACTGCGCTGCATCGGCAACAAAGCCGCGTTCCGAAAGTTGCTGGTGATAACGCGTGACGACGTCTTGTTGCTTTGCTGCAGCAGTGCCGAGGGCCGGACTTGCACCGCCAGCAAGGCTCATTGCATTAGCCGTTCAAGGCGCGTTTATCGACGGCAAGCGCCGCCTCCCGCATGGCTTCCGACATCGACGGATGGGCGTGGCAAATCCGGGCAATATCTTCAGCGCTGGCACCAAACTCCATTGCAACCACGGCCTCGGCAATCAGCTCTGAGGCCTGACCACCAATGACGTGGACGCCCAAAATTCGATCGGTGCGTGCATCGGCCAAGATTTTTATAAAGCCTTCTGGTTCATCACGCCCAAGCGCTCGACCGTTGTAAGCAAACGGAAAACGTCCGGTACGAAACTCCACACCATCCGCTTTTAGTTGCTGTTCTGTTTGTCCAACCCAAGCAATTTCTGGTGCGGTGTACATGACCCAAGGAATGGCATCGTAATTCACATGACCATGCTGACCGGCAATGATCTCAGCGACCATGACGCCTTCTTCTTCGCCCTTGTGCGCAAGCATCGGACCACGCACCACATCACCGACGGCAAATACGCGCGGTAAGTTGGTACGGCAGTTTTTGTCGACTTCGATGAAACCGCGTTCATCAATTTTTAATCCAACTGACTCAGCAGCCAAGCCTTGCGTGTTGGGTACGCGACCCACGCTCACAATCAACCGATCAAATTCAGACTGATGCGCAACGCCAGCCGCATCGGTGTAATCCACCGTCACGCTGCTGCGTCCCTTTTTGATCTTGCCAATCTTCACGCCAAGCTGAATATCTAACCCCTGACCCTTAGTGAAGAGCTTCCAGGCTTCTTGTGCAATCGACGTATCGGCAGCGTTTAAGAACGTTGGCACAGCTTCAAGCAAGGTGACATTGGCACCTAAGCGACGCCATACGCTACCTAACTCTAGGCCAATCACACCTGCGCCAATCACGCCCAGATTTTTAGGAATGGCATCAAACGCAAGTGCACCTTCGTTATCGCAAATCAAACGATTATCTACAGGCGCATCTGGCAACGTACGCGGTGTGGAGCCAGTTGCAACAATCACATTGCCGGCTTCGATCGTTTCTGTCCCGGTATCGCCAATCACCTCAAGCTTCCAGGTGGTTCCACCAGAAACAAAACGGCCTTGGCCTTGTAACCAAGTCACGCCATTTTTTTTAAATAAGCCGGCAATCCCTCCGGTCATCTTGCCCACAATTTGATCTTTGCGCTTAAGCATCGTTGGCAAGTCAAATTTCACGCCAGTGGCAGTGATGCCATGCACCTTGAATTTGTGCATCACGCGTTCGTAATTTTCCGAAGACTCAAGCAGTGCCTTCGAGGGAATACATCCCACATTCAAACATGTTCCACCCAAGGCAGGTTGCCCCGCCGGAGTTTTCCATTTTTCGATACACGCCGTTCGTAAACCCAATTGGGCTGCACGGATCGCAGCAATGTAACCTGCGGGACCTGAACCGATCACCACCACATCAAACGATTGGCTCATGGCTTAAACCTCAAGGATCAAACGCGCAGGATCTTCGAGAGCCTCTTTCATCGCCACCAGCGCCAGGACCGCCTCGCGACCGTCGATGATGCGATGGTCGTAAGACAAGGCCAGATAGTTCATTGGGCGAATCACGATTTGCCCATCTTCCACCACCGGACGTTCTTTAGTGGCGTGCACGCCTAGGATGGCTGATTGCGGTGGGTTAATGATTGGCGTGGAGAGCATCGAGCCAAACACGCCACCATTTGAAATTGAGAACGTGCCGCCAGTAAGATCTTCTAGGGCAAGTTTTCCGTCTTGCGCTTTACGACCAAATTCGGCGATTTTTTTCTCAATACCAGCAAAACTCAGTTGATCGCAATCACGCAAAATCGGCACCACTAAACCGCGCGGACTACCGACTGCGATCCCAATATCAAAATAGCCGTGGTAAACGATGTCGTTACCATCAACCGATGCATTGACGACAGGGTATTTTTTTAACGCGGCAACTGCTGCTTTCACAAAAAAGGACATGAAGCCAAGTTTGACGCCATGCTCTTTTTCGAAGCGATCTTGATAACGCTTACGCATGTCCATCACAGGCTGCATATTGACTTCATTGAAGGTGGTCAGAATGGCAGCAGTTGATTGTGACTGCACCAAACGCTCGGCCACACGGGCACGCAAGCGCGACATCGGCACACGTTGCTCGGGACGATCACCCAGCAAACGATCTAGATTTACTGCAGCGCTTGGCTGAGGTAAAGGGGCGGCGGCGGTCGCCGTGGTCCCGCTCGCACTTCCTGCTTTGCCAACTTGCGCAAGCACGTCTGCTTTGGTCACACGACCATCGCGGCCAGAGCCTTGAATGTTTGCAACGTCGATGCCTTGCTCAGACGCAATTTTTGCTGCGGCCGGCATGACAGGCGGTGTTTCGCGGGGCGCCGGTGCTGCACCAGCAGCTGGAGCAGCGGATACTTTTGCTTGGGCAGCAGACACCGCGGCTTTGGCTTCGGTGTCGATTTGCGCGATCAACTCACCAGAAGTGACCAAACTACGATCGGCTTTGATGATTTTTACCAGCACGCCATCGGCGGGCGCGGGCAGTTCCATCACGACTTTGTCGGTTTCGATATCGATGAGATTTTCGTCACGCGTGACGGCCTCACCTTCTTTTTTGTGCCATGCCAACAGCGTGGCTTCAGACACGGACTCAGATAACTGCGGTACTTTGACTTCGATGATCATCGGATTTTCCCCGTTCCGTTTTTCCCCAGCTTAGGCTTGACCACCACTGGGTTATAGAAAAAACAGGCGCGTAACGCGCCGGGCTGCGGACTGCTCTGTAAAGCTAAATTTTAACGACTTTACGACTCCCCCGCTGAACAAGCCCGCGGGGGGATGAATGTGCTTACTTAAATTTGCCGAACGCTTGATCGACCAAGGCCTTTTGACGTTCGTTGTGCTTGGCTAAGTAGCCACCCGCTGGTGCTGCTGAAGCGGGACGACCTGCGTAATACAACTTTTGATCGGTACGCATGTTTTCGGCTAAGTAATGCCCCACCTGATACCACGCACCCTGGTTTTGCGGCTCTTCCTGACACCACACCACTTCGTGTGCGTTGGGGTAACGCTTCATCTCGGCAGCAAAGGCTTTGTGTGGGAACGGATACAACTGTTCCACACGCACCACGGCGACATGATCATGTCGCCGTTCGCGACGCGCTGCGATCAAGTCGTAATACACCTTACCGCAGCAAGCAATCACGCGGGTGACCGCTTTTGCGTCGAGTGCGTCAACCTCTGGGATCACTGTTTGGAAACTACCTTTAGCCAAATCTTTCAGCGGCGAAGCAGCTTCTTTTTTGCGCAGTAATGACTTCGGCGTCATCACGACCAAGGGCTTACGGAATGGGCGCAACATCTGACGGCGCAACAAATGAAATATTTGCGCTGCATTTGATGGCACAACCACCTGCATGTTGTGTTCAGCGCACAGTTGCAAATAACGCTCGAGTCGTGCCGAACTGTGCTCGGGGCCTTGACCTTCGTAGCCGTGCGGCAAAAGCATCACCAAGCCACACACGCGGCCCCACTTTGCTTCACCAGAAGAAATAAATTGATCGATCACCACTTGCGCGCCGTTGGCGAAGTCACCAAATTGCGCTTCCCAAATGACCAAGGCTGTGGGCTCTGCAGTCGAGTAGCCATATTCAAAACCCAACACCGCTTCTTCTGAAAGCACCGAATCAATCACTACGAAGCTGCCTTGATCTTTGGAAATATTCTCCAAAGGCACATAGGTTCCGGCATCCCATTTTTCGCGGTCTTGATCATGAAACACGGCATGACGATGCGCGAAGGTACCGCGACCGCAATCTTGGCCAGACAAACGCACGTCATAGCCATTCGAAAGTAACGAGGCGTATGACAGTAATTCGGCCATCCCCCAATCAACCGCTAATTTGCCTTCACCCATTTGCTTACGCGAAGCAATTAAACGTTCCAGCGTTGGATGGAGCTTAAAGCCCTCAGGAACACGCGTGAGCTTTTCAGCTAACCGCTGTAACTCCACCAAAGGCACATGTGTATCTGCAGCATCGGTCCACTTGGTGTTGAGATACGGCGCCCAATCCACCGCAAACTTGCTCTTGAAGTTTGAAATCACCGGATTCGAACCATGCGTGCCTGCATCTAAGGCCGCACGGAACTGCTTGATCATGGCATCGGGTTCATCCGCAGCCACCACACCTTGCGTGACTAATTTGTCTGCGTACAAGCGTCGCGTGCCTGGATGCTGCACAATTTTTTTGTACATCAATGGCTGCGTAATAAACGGCTCGTCCTGCTCGTTGTGTCCCAATTTACGGAAACACACCATGTCGATCACGACGTCTTTTTTAAATTCCTTGCGGTAATCCAGCGCCAATTGCGTGACGTACTGCACGGCCTCTGGATCGTCTGCATTGACATGAAAGATCGGCGCTTCAACCATCTTGGCCACATCGGTACAGTAAATGGTTGAACGCGCATCGCGCGGATCAGAGGTGGTAAAGCCAATTTGGTTGTTCACCACGATATGCACCGTACCGCCGGTGCCATAACCACGCGTGTTGGCGAGATTGAGCGTTTCCATCACGACACCTTGGCCTGCGAATGCAGCATCGCCGTGAATCAGGACGGGTAAGACTTGCTCACCGGTGTGATCATCACGGCGGCGTTGACGCGCGCGCACCGAACCCTCAACAACGGGGTTAACGATTTCGAGGTGCGACGGATTAAACGCCAGCGAGATATGCATC
>CANIIA010000063.1 GCA_947467435.1 Betaproteobacteria bacterium | reverse complement strand
TTATTCAAGGCGATACCGATCTGATTCAAACCGGTGGTGGCGCAGGCGGCTCTCGCACGCTACAAGTGGGTGGTAGCGCCACGCTGATTGGTACCCATCGACTCATTACTGTAGGTCAAACCCTTGCAGCACAAGCACTCGAAGCCGCAGAAAGTGACCTGACCTTTAGCAACGGACGCTTTCAAATTGTTGGCACCGATCGCTCGATTGGTTTTGCTGAACTCGCCGCGCAACAACCTACTCGCATGATTCAAATCCAACACACCGAAACAGTCGCTGGACAAACATGGCCTAACGGCTGCCAAATTGCTGAAGCAGAAATTGATCCCGAAACGGGTGTTGCATTTTTAACTCGACTCACAGCGGTGGATGACGTGGGTCGTGTAATGAATCCGCTGATCGCCGAAGGGCAGGTGCATGGCGGCATCGCGCAAGGCTTGGGACAGGTATTTATGGAACACTCGATCTACGATGACTCCGGTCAACTCATCACCGGCTCGTTTATGGATTACGCCATGCCACGCGCCGACTCGATTCCATTGATACTCCACACCGCGTTTGATCAATCGGTACCGAGCGCTCTGAACGCCTTAGGTGCCAAAGGGGCAGGTGAAGCAGGCTGTCATGGCGCAATGCCTGCCGCCGTCAATGCCGTATTAGATGCACTTGCTCCCCTGGGCATTCAAGCCATCGACATGCCGCTCACTCCGCAAAAGGTTTGGAGAGCCATACACGCAACACAATCAGCGCACGCAGCCTGAACAACACGCGCTGAATCTGTACACCTTATTCTTGTTGCACGCTCGCTGCGCGTATCATTTCTGCCATGAGCACCGATTCTTCTTTGATCAATGTCGCGGCATCTCGCGAGCTATTCGCCACCACATCGAGCCCACGTCCTGTGACATGCTTTTCTGCAAACGCTGCGTTACGTAACAAGGCGCGCACATCGTCACCAATTTTTTCGACAATCGGTGTAGGTGTACCGGCAGGCGCGAACAAGCCATACCAAATCGACACCTGCATATAAGGAAAGCCTTGCTCGGTGGTGGTGGGTACATCCGGAAACTGCGTGCTGCGACGTTTGCCACCAATCGCCAAGGCTTTTAAACGTCCACCGCGCAGTAATTCACCGGCCACACTTGGGCTACCGGTGGCAATCATCACTTCACCTGCAGCGACTGCAGCGATCAGCGGTGCAATGCCTTTGTAGGGCACATGGAGCAAATCAATACCTTCGCGTTTTTTTAGCGTTTCGTAAGCCAACTGAGGTTGACTGCCATTGCCATACGAACCATAGGTGAGTTTTCCTGGCTCGCGTTTGGCGAGCGCCACCAGCTCACGCAAACTATTGGCTGGTACCGAAGGGTGTGCAATCAGATACTGATCACTTTGCACCATCACCGTCACCGGCACAAAACTTTTTTCTGGATCAAAAGGCAACGTTTTAAACAGATGTCGATTGGTCGTGAAGATTTGATTCACCGATGCCAGCAAGGTGTATCCATCGGTGGCTGACTTGGCAACGATTTCTGCACCGATGTTTCCGCTCGCGCCACCTCGATTGTCGATCACGATCGGATGACCCCACTTACCGGATAATTCGATGGCCATCGCGCGTACCAGCAAATCAATTCCGCCGCCTGGCGGAAATGGCACCACGATCCGCACCGGTTTACTTGGAAACACCGGTGTTTGTGCGTTTACGCCCGCACCAAAAAATACCAAGCACAGTACGCATATCCATTCGTTCAGCCGCATGTTTGTCCCTCTTATTTTTTAATGCTGCGTGTTAAAACGCGCGCGGCGCGACCTGCGCCGCTTCAATGACATGCAAAGACATTCGACCGACCCGCTCGATCTCGATCGTCACCGTATCACCTGGCAACATAGGTCCAACGCCTTCGGGGGTACCACTGGCGATGATATCGCCCGGCGAAAGTGCTAACACCGACGACACCAATTCGATCATTTCAGGAATATCTACAATCATGTCGCGCGTGTTGGCATCTTGTCGTAACTCACCATTCACCCATAAGCGATTTTGTAACGCATCCGGATGCGGCACTTCATCCGCAGTCACCAAGAACGGCCCCACCGGTGTGAACGATGCAAATGATTTGCGCATCGAGCGTTCTTCCTCTGCCACTCCGGGTTCAATACGCATGGTCAAATCCATCAAGCAGGCATACCCGAACACATAGTCCATGGCTTGCGCACGTGGAATATCGCGGCCGGCTCGACCAATAATCACGGCCAGTTCGGATTCATGATCAAAGCGACGTTGCGAACCGCGCGGTAAAACGATCTTGCTGTGCGGCCCGACCACCGAGCCCGGTGCTTTTAAAAAAAATCCTTGCTCGCGCGCGCTACGGCCCTTACTCACCGAACGCACCCCGAGTTCGTTAATGTGTTTACGGTAGTTAGCTGGAGCGGCAAACACATGCGGCGCGTTCGGCACTGGCGCATGTAAATTCACACTGGCCAATGCCAGCGGTTGCGCTGCAGCCCGTGCGGCGTGAATCGCAGGCAACATACTAGACCAATGTGCGATCAACCAATTCATGTGCCCGTAGCGCCAATCGCGTAAGGGCTCAGGCAGAACCTGCGTGATGTCATACACCTGTTCACCGTCCACCACACCAATTCGGTATGCATTAAACACAGCCAGTTTCAAGATTGTTTCCTTTTTAAGAAGGCATTGGTGCCGCACCCCGCACCGTATCGATGAGTGTCAGCACATCCTTGGGCAAGACCTCACCCCGCCACGCCACCTGACCATCGGGACGCACCAACACCAAGGGACTTGCATACATCTCGCGGACCTCGGCATGCAATAAATCATGCACCTGCAAAGGTACGCCGCGTTGCCTGGCCGCATCAATCAGCGCATCGACCACGGGCGCATTAGCACCCAACCGCAACAACACAAATGCTTTGCCAAATAAATCGAGGGTCGATACCCCAGGGCTTAACCACACATGCGGTGCCCGCGAACCCGGTCGTGCGGTTTGTGTGTAAGTCGAGACCGTGTCTTCGGGCTGCGGGGTGCCATCTGCAATCACGACCGGTGAGCCTTCGTACACATAGCCCAAATGAATGCCAATCGAAAACCATTCGCGGCGCATCATCTCGGTGTAAGCCTGGCCAAACGCCAAGCGCGCAGCGTCCCCTTCGGGCCCAGGAGTAAACACCGCATCGCTCGGTGCCGTCACACGCGGTGAAAGCATGCGCGCTAAATTACTGGTGGCCTCAGACACATTACGTACACCCACGGGACGCTGCTCTAGATCATAGCTGTGTAGTAATGCGGGTGTACCCCAACCGCGCACATTGGCTTCGAGCTTCCAAGATAAATTCACCACATCCAAAATACCGGTGTTCATACCAAATCCACCAGTGGGAGAGGTTAAATGCGCTGCATCACCTGCTAAAAAAACACGCGAAGTGGCATAGCGCTCGGCCACTTGTTGTCGGCGCACCCAGGGCAACACAGAGAGAATTTCAAAATCAAATGGCTTACCCATCGCGCGCTCAATGGCTGCGCGCAATTCTTCGGTGGTGCGTTCACGACGATTCGCATCGCCCACCAACGAGAAACGCCATTGATCGCGACCGTTAATCGCCACTAAGGTGGCCCAGGTGCCTTCGGGTCCGATAAAAATGTAGCGATACCCTGGCTGCTTGTTATGCAAACGCTCTAAGCCATCACAGCGAAAGATCACATTGGTGGTGTAGGTCAGCGCCGGCGGACCTTGCATGTCGATGCCAAGTTGTTGGCGCACCGTACTCGCCCCTCCGTCACAGGCCACCACATACTTGGCCTCAATGTCGCGGGTGCGGTCGGACACCACATCGCGCACCGTCACACGCACACCGTGGTCATGCGCAAGCAAAGAAACAAACTCGGTTTGGTATTGCAACGTCACGCCATCAAATTGTTCTGCAAAACGACGCAATACTGGATCAAAAAAATTCTGCGGGCAGCGTTCGCGATTTTGCGGACTTTGTGGCGGCGGCACCGCCTCGGCGGGCGTTGGAAAGTGCTCACGACCAAACTCATCGCCATTCAAGCTCGACACCCACGCACAGTCTTGTGGGTAATCGCGGTTATACCCGGCGTTTTCAACCCAATCGACAATGCCCCAGCGTCGACAAAACTCCATGGTGCGGATCCCCACCATATCCATACGCGCTTGCTTGATCACGCCATCGCTACGCTCAATGAGTAAGCAATCCACACCGCGCCAACCCAAATCACCAGCCAAAGCCAAGCCTACCGGTCCGCCGCCGACAATCAGCACCGGGATCTCGTTGTTAGTCACGTGTTTCATGTGATCGGGCAAGCGGGGCTCAACATAGACACAAGCAAGCCGAGACTGTGACCCAGCAGATCAAACTGCGCAACGCGTAATCGGCATAACAAAACAACAAGTCTTGGCTTTCAGACTTGCCGAACTGCGCCCGCTGTGCTGTGATCGAGATTCCCCCGCACCCAAGGCAGCAGCCCCATGGAATCGACCCCGCATGCTTGCGCCAACACCCCACAACGACACACGTTTCGTCGCCGCTTAAACCGTTGGTTACTTGATCCACACGCCCCAGGCAGTATCCAAGCGCCGTTGCATCAATTGATCACGACACTTGTGGTGATTAATCTGATCTCGCTCATCTTTGAATACGGCACGGCAATCTATGCAAGCTATAGCGGGTTTTTTAATGGGCTCGAGCTATTTTGTACGTTTTTCTTTTGCGTTGAATTTGTGCTACGCGTGTACCTTGCCCCGGAGCAACCTTCATTCAGTAACTATCGTTTTGCGCGTATGCGCTATTTGATCAGCGCGACAGCAATCATCGATTTTCTTGCACTTCTGCCATTTTTTGTTTCAGCGGCAGCCGGCTTTGAAGTGCATTTACTTTGGCTCCTACGTCTATTTCGTTTACTCAAGTTGGGACAAGCTATCGCGCCAGCGATGCATGAGTTTCGTGTCGCCAATCAACATCGATCGTTTAAACAACGCGTGTACTCGTTACTGCATTTAGATGAATTCTCTGGCACCTTACATCGGTATATCGATCAACTGATTGTATGGTGCGTACTTACCTCAGTCATTGCCATCGTACTCGAATCGGTCGATTCAATTCACACCCCCAATCGACACGCATTCATGGTGTTGGATGTGACCTTGGTCGCATTTTTTGCCGTGGAGTATGTGCTGCGGATGTACTGCTGCACGGCCGATCGACATTACGCCGATCCGGTTCTTGGGCGTATTCGATATTTCTTTTCGCCAAACGCACTGATTGATTTTTTGGCGTTGGTTCCATTTTTAATGGAACTCTTTTTTCATCAATTTTTAGATTTACGTTTTTTGCGGGTGTTTCGAATCTTGCGCGTATTCAAACTGACGCGCTATACCGCCTCGTTATCGACGTTACAAAAAGTGGTGGCGCGCGAGTCCGGCATTCTTTATACCGCGGGCTTTATTATGCTGTTGCTCGTGATTCTCACCGCAGCGCTTGGTTTTTTGTTTGAACACGAAGCGCAGCCTGATAAGTTTGAAAACATTCCACAATCGATCTATTGGGCCACGATCACACTGGCCAGTGTGGGCTACGGCGACCTCTCACCGATCACCCCTTGGGGTCGCACCCTCACGGTGATTATTTCTATTTTAGGGATCGCTATTTTTGCGCTACCCGCAGGTATTTTGGCGTCGGCGTTTACTGATCAATTACGCATGGACCGCGAGGATTTTGAAGAACGCGTGAAGCGCTTACTTGCAGACGGAGAAATTTCAGCCGATGACCGCGCAGTACTACGCGTAGAAGCCGAGCGTTTACATATTGGTCATCGATTTGAATCCACCCTACGCAAGCTCGCCGAGGAACGCACGCTGCGTTTACGCGAACAAGCCGAAGCCGATCGCGCGTTAGAAGAACATTTAAAACATGCATTCGCTGAGCTTTTAGAAGAAAGCCACAGCACCCCACAAGCGGCTGCCGCGGCACAGGCGACCCAATTGGGCGCTTTACTCTTACATTTACGACGCACCGTCGAAGAAGCGCGCCAACTGTCAGACCAAGAATCGATTGATCAGTGGCAAACCAAACTCAAGATGCTGAATCCAACGTCGCAAGAACTCGCAGCGTTTACAGCGTTACTGCAGACGCTGCGTCAGGCGCGGTCGTAATGAGGATATCGATTGTGGTGTTTACGGCTTCACGAGTCGACATGGCGATTTGATCCCTTTTTCAACGCGACTTTCCTCGCAATACCGCATGGCGCGTCGCGCGCCCTCTGCCGCCATAGCAATGTATAGCGAGCACTTAAACACCATGCGGTTTTGCTCGACCTGACTATCGAACGCCACTGCGCAGCGGCTGTTGGCATTCATATCAGGCAAATTGTGAGACCACGCTGCACGCAAGGCTTCGGGCAGTTCGCGCAGCGTAATGGTTGGGTGGGGGCCATCCTCAGCCATCGCAGCAGACGCAATCAGCAGCATCGCAGCAACCATCCATCGACGGACATCAAAACACTTAGGTTGCATGGGTCCCTCCACCTAATCCAAGGTACGTTTCAATGACACGTGGATCACGCGAAAGTTCAGCAGCTTTTCCTTGTAACGCGATCGCGCCCATTTCGAGGACGTAGCCACGATCAGCAATTTGCAGCGCCGCCCGTGCGTTTTGCTCAATCAGCAAAATCGCCACCCCCATCTCACGCAACTGCGTGACGGCTTTTAATACATCAACCACAATCAGCGGTGCTAACCCAAGTGATGGTTCGTCCAACATGAGTAAACGCGGACGCGCCATCAACGCACGTCCAATCGCCAACATCTGACGCTCTCCACCAGAGAGCGTGGCTGCCAATTGTTCGCGGCGCTCTTTTAAACGCGGGAATAACGCAAACACCTCTTGCATGCGCTGGTGTTGATCACGCTGCCCTTGTCGCCAACGCACAAAGCCGCCCAAGAGCAAATTATCTTCAACACGCATTTCGCCAAATAGTTCGCGTTTTTCGGGCACCAAACCAATACCTAACGCAACGCGCTCTTCCACTTCGGTGTGGTTTACCTGCGCACCATCTAGCCACAGGTCACCTTGCGATGGCAGTAAGCCCATCGCCGCCAGTAACAAGGTGGTCTTACCTGCGCCATTCGGTCCAATCACGGTGACGATTTCTCCGGCGCTCACCTGCAGATCCACCGCATGTACCGCGCGCACCGACCCATACGACACGCACAAGCCACGCAATTCAAACAGCGGCTTATTCATGCCACACCACCTAAGTAGGCTTGCAACACCGCAGGGTGTTGTTGGATTTCTTTCGGCGTACCTTGCGCAATCATTTGTCCAAAATCGAGCACCGACACCCGATCGGCGAGATTCATCACGAATTCCATATCGTGCTCCACCACCAAGATGGCAAGTCCTTCGGCACGAAGTTGCTTAAGCAGATCGGCCAACTGACGTTTTTCTTGGTGGCGCAAACCGGCGGCCGGCTCATCAAGCAGCAACACACTGGGTGCCGCGGCCAAGGCGCGTGCAATTTCAACAATGCGCTGCGCACCCAAGGGTAACGCCCCCGCGTCGGTGTGGGTCCACGCGGTCAGTCCACAGCGATGAATTTGAAACTGCGCCTCAGCCATGATCGCGGCTTCTTCATTCCGATCCAAACGCAACATCGCGCGCAACCAACCGGCTTCACCGCGCAAGTGTGCACCTAACGCAACGTTTTCTAGCACGCTACGTTCACGCAGCAAACGCACATGCTGAAACGTGCGACACAAACCCAACGCTGCAAAGGCTCGTGCCGGTTGTTGATGCATGGCCTGTGCGGCTAAGCGCACCGTTCCGGCACTGGGTTCGTCCACACCAGACACCAAATTAAAAAACGTACTTTTGCCTGCGCCATTCGGACCAATCAGGGCATGAATTTCTCCTGCGCGCACCGCTAAATGGATGTCTTGATTGGCGACCAATCCACCAAACCGTTTGGTGATCCCTTGCGCTTCAAGCACGATGGTTCCGGGTGCAGCAAGCGTGCGCGCGATTAGAAATTTTTTTAAAATCACCGGTGATACGTGATCTGGCGTGTTAACTGGCGTGTTGCCTGAGGTGTTGCCTGAGGTGTTGCCTGAGGTGTTGCCTGAGGTGTTGCCTGAGGTGTTGCCTGAGGTGTTGCCTGAGGTGTTGACCGGCGTGGTGGCCTGCATCTTTTCTTTGGTATTTTCTTGCACGCTTTGAGGGGCACGTTTTTGTGGTGCGGGTCGCGCGCGCGCAGTAAGTCGTTGGATGGTGGGCCACACCCCTTCGGCATAGCGTTGTAACACCAGCAACATCAACAAACCAAACACCACGCCTTCAAACGAACCGCTCACGCCCAATAACTGAGGCAGCACATCTTGTAGTTGTTGCTTCATCACGGTGATCAACGCCGCACCTAACACCGCGCCCCATAAATGCCCTGCCCCACCCACCACGGCCATGAAGAGATATTCAATGCCAATGGTTAAGCTAAAAGGCGTGGGATTAATAAACCGCTGTAGGTGCGCATATAACCAACCGGATAGCGCAGCCAATAGCGCGGCCAATACAAACACCTTGAGTCGGGCGTGTGTGGTGTCCACTCCCATCGATTCGGCCATGATGCGCCCTGATTTGAGCGCACGGATGGCGCGTCCTGGGCGCGAGTCCAATAAATTGGTAAGCGCCCAAATCAACGCCATCACTAAAACCCAAATCAATCCTCCCATGGCACGCGGTGATTCAATTGTCCATGGCCCGATGCGCAGCGCCGGCACACCACTCATGCCAGTATGACCACCGAGCATCTCTAAATTGCCAAATAAAAAATAAAGGCTCAGGCCCCACGCGATCGTGCCCAGTGGCAAGAAGTGCCCAGATAAACGTAAGGTCACCGCGCCCAACACACCGGCAACTGCAGCCGTAATGAAACAACCTAGCAGCAAACCTAGCCAAGGTAACGCAGGATGTAACGCCGTTAATCCAAGCGCCTGCGCACCCGCCGTGCCTAACCACGCTGTGGCGTACGCGCCGAGCCCAACAAATGCAGCCTGTCCAAATGAGGTCATGCCTGCGACGCCTGTCATCATCACCAAGCCAAGTGCAACCAATGCATACAGCCCGATATTTGAAGCAAGCGATACATGAAAATCAGGCAAAGCGAGATAGCCCGCAATCAATAGAACCGCAAATAAGCGTACAGCCCAACGCGCGCTCATTCGTCTTCTTCCACATGGTGGGTACGCACCGAGCGCCACCACAGCACCGGAATAATCAGCGTAAAGACAATGACTTCTTTAAATGCACTCGCCCAAAACGAGGCATACGCTTCAAGTAAGCCCACTAATAACGCGCCGGCAACTGCAAGTGGATAACTGACCAGCGCGCCCAGAATGGCCGCAACAAAACCCTTCAAGCCAATTAAAAAGCCTGTGTCGTAATACACGGTTGTCAGCGGCGCAATCAATAAACCGGACACCGCACCGATCAGCGCAGCCATTGCAAAACTTAAGTCGCCCGCTAAACCGGTTGGAATACCCATTAGACGCGCGCCGGTACGATTCATGGCAGTGGCGCGTAACGCTTTACCCAACATGGTGCGACCGAAAAAGAAAAACATCAGCAACATCAATACACTCGCCACACCGACCACGACCAACGATTGTCCATTGAACGGCAGGTCTGCAAACGTGAAGCGTGCATCAGAAAAAGCCGGTGTACGCGAACCCTCCGCACCAAAAAACCACAACCCCAAGCCCATCAACACCCCATGCAACGCCACCGATACGATCAACAACACCAACACCGATGCATCGGCAATCGGCCGAAATGCTAAGCGCCACAATAAGGGCCCTAAGGGGGTGCAGATCAGTAAGGTGAGCGCCACCTGTGCAGGCAAACTCGTCGGCCGAGCAAACGTCGCCCAAGCGCAAGCGCTGATCGGAAGTAGCGTCGACCAGAGCAATGTATTGCGCCATGAAATTTGATCACCATTTAAGGCACGACGTAAGTCGACGCCAATGGCTAACACACCCATCGCTAACGCCAACCAAATGGTCGGCGGAAACTTGCCTAACTGCAGCGCTGCGAGCGTGAGCGCACCGAAGGCGACTAACTCACCTTGCGGCACAAAAATCACACGCGTGACGGAAAACACTAACACCAAGGACAACGCTAACAGCGCATAAATTGCGCCGTTAACGATGCCATCTTGTGCCAACAATAAAGCGATCTGTGCGTCCACAACAGGGGCTTGCGTGAGCGCGAAGAATTAAGTCGACCGCGTGCGTTGCAGATTAATCGCCAATGTATTTCCAAGTGCCATTGGAGATGGTCACCATCACGCGACCGCGTTGATCTAATCCATTGTGATCGCCGGCGGTCATATTAAAGATGCCATGCGCGCCGGGGGCGTTTTTCACGCCCTCGAGTGCATCACGCAAGGCACCACGAAACGCGGGCGTACCGGGTTGCGCTTTTTTTAACGCTTCACTCACGGCACGTTGCATCAACACACCGGCATCCCACGCATGTCCACCAAACGTTGAGACCGAACCCTTACCAAATTTGGTTTCGTAGGCATTCACATAATCCAGCGCACTTTTACGCACGGGATGATTGGCAGGCAATTGCGCAGCGACCAACATGGGTCCTGCGGGCAGCACAGTGTCTTCGACATCTTTACCACCGACCCGCAAGAAATCATTGTTGGCAACACCGTGCGTTTGATACACCTTGCCGGTGTAGCCACGTTCTTTGAGTGCTTTTTGCGGTAGCGCTGCAGGCGTGCCAGAACCGGCAACCAAAATGGCATCTGGGCGCGCGCTCACCAACTTAAGCACCTGACCCGTCACCGACGTATCGGTTCGGTTATAGCGCTCCACACCTACGACTTGGATACCCTTCAATCCGGCGGCCTTTTGAAACTCTTGTAACCAGCCTTCACCATAGGCATCGGCAAAACCAATAAAGGCCACGCTCTTCACACCCACAGCAGACATGTGCTGCGCGATCGCCAACGCCATCATGATGTCGTTTTGCGGCGTTTTAAATACCCAGCGTTTTTTTGCATCGACTGGCTCAACAATGCGCGCCGATGCGGCCATCGAAATCATGGGCGTTTGGCTTTCAGCAGCCAAATCAATCATCGCCAATGAATTGGGCGTGATCGTCGAGCCAAGGATCACATCTACTTTATGCTCGGTAATCAGCTTGCGTGTGTTGGTGACCGCCGTGGTGGTGTCAGAGGCATCATCGAGCACGATGTAATTCACCTTCTGCCCACCAATCAGTTTGGGCATCAGCTCGATGGTGTTTTTTTCAGGAATGCCCAGCGAGGCCGCGGGCCCGGTCGCTGACACGGTCACCCCCACCGTAATATCTGCGTATACGCTCACGCAGGCCATGGCCAGCGCGGTTGCTATGAGAGTTTTGGACCACTTCATTGTTGTCTCCTTGGTTTAGTTATTCATCAATACCACGCGCGCAGAACGACGCTCACGTTGCTTGGGCTGCGCGGCCTGTGCAACAACGGCTTGTAAGCCGCCAAAAAACAATTCGCTGACGATCGGCGCCATCTGTGCATGCGTAATTGCACCATCCGGTCGCAGCCAAGTAAACATCCAGTTAATCATGCCAAACAGCAGCATGGTCACCGCCTTGTGTAATCCGGCTTTTGCTAAGTCGGGTCGCAACTGTGCCACGGTATCGGCAAATGCGTCTACTACGCGTCGCTGCCCAGCCACCACTTTGGCCCGATCAGTTGGCGAGAGAAACTTCATGTCTTCGGTCAGCACGCGATGCGCATGCCGCGCATTGGCATATTCAGCGACAAAGTGCAGGATCAATTGCTGCAGGCGCACTTGCGGATCGTGAGGCTCAGCCAGCACGCGTTGCACTAGCGCCTCAAGCCGCTCCACGTGGGTCAGCGCAATTTGCGCGAGCAACGCAGACTTATCGCGCACGTAGTGATACAGCGTGGCTTTGCTCATGCCGCTCGCACTGGCAACCGCATTCATGCTGGTATCGCTAAACCCGCGCGAAGCAAATAACGCTGCGGCTTGCGTCAGGATCACTTCACGCTGATCCAAAAAAGCGGCCGTGTGTTGTCGCGACATGATCAAGCGCTCAATCAACGTTCATCGTAAGACAACACCACACGCGCGCTGATAGGCTGCGCTTGGCAGGCCAGCACAAAGCCTGCGGCAACCTCGGCATCACTTAATGCAAAGTTACGCGTCATGCGCATTTCGCCTTCGATTACTTTGGCGCGACAAGTGCCGCATACACCAGAAGTGCATGAAAACGGCACATCTAATCCGGCTGCCGAGGCGCAATCCAAGACGCTCGCTTGCTCAGCAGAGTAATCCAACACATGACGCATCCCATCACGTACCAACACCACTTGCGCTGCGTTCACCGCGCGCGGGGCTTTTTCACGCTGCGCAGACACAGAAGTTGGTGCCACCCCAAAGCGCTCGATATAAATCCGTTCTTGGGCCACCCCTGCCTCACGTAACGCCCACTCTGCTTCGTCGTTCATCTGATAGGGACCGCACACATACACGGCATCGATTGAATCAGCCGGCACCACCGTGGCAAGAAATGCAGCGATTTTTTCGCGATTCAATACCCCACTACAGAGGTCCACGTCGGTCGGTTCATCAGCAAACACATAGTGCAACGCCAAGCGCTGCAGGTACTGATTTTTTAAATCCTCGAGCGCTTCTTTAAACATGGTCGAGCGCAACTGACGATTACCGTAGATCAGCGTGCAACGGCTACGCGGTTCACGCGCCAACACGGTACGCAGAATCGACAGCACAGGCGTGATTCCACTGCCGCCAGCAATCCCCACATGGTGGCGCGACTGTGTCGGCTCGAGGGGGGCGTAAAAACGTCCCTGCGGTGGCATCACCTGTAAGGTGTCACCCACACGGAGCGACTGATTCATCCAGGTTGAAAACACCCCGCCTGGCACATGGCGTACGCCCACACGCAACTTGCCCTCATCCACGCCAGCGCAAATCGAATAAGAGCGACGTAAATCCTGACCATCGATGGTCTGACGAAGCGTGAGGTATTGACCTTGAATAAATTCAAAGGTCTCGCGCAAGTTCTCAGGCACATCCAAGGTCACCACCACCGCTTCGCTGGTTTCTGGCGAAATGGATTGCACACGTAACGCATGAAATGAAGTACGCGACACATTGGAAGAAAGTGTAGGCATGATCAACGAATTAAAACGGCTTAAAGTATTCAAACGGTTCGCGACACGCTAAGCAC
>CANIIA010000062.1 GCA_947467435.1 Betaproteobacteria bacterium | reverse complement strand
TATTACTCTCTGTGAAATGGATTCTTGCAACGGACGCAACAAACACTGATTAACCAACCAAGCCACGCGCTCCCCTTTGGCGGGTCCGCCGCCGATCGCCGGTGAACATCCCGGCACTTGAATTCCTTTTCAAGTGAATTCCGACTTAAATTACGGTCCCTACGCTTCAATTTTTCTGAAGGAAACCAATCCATGGAATGCACCGTACGCTGGACCGGAGACGGCATGAGTTTTCTTGCTGAAACCGAAAGTAATCACTTGGTTGCCATGGATGGCGCACCCGAGGGTGGCGGACGCAACCTTGCGCCACGCCCAATGGAAATGGTTCTACTTGGCACCGGTGGGTGCACGGCTTATGACGTGGTGGTGATCTTAAAAAAAAGCGGACAGGATGTGCGCGGTTGTGAAGTCAAACTGCAAGCCGAACGCGCCCCGGTTGATCCCAAAGTATTCACCAAGATACACATGCACTTTGTGGTTCGGGGCAAGCAACTCAAGCCCAATTTGGTCGAAAGCGCAGTGCGCATGTCTCACGAAAAATACTGCTCAGCTTCGATCATGCTCGGCAAAACCGTCGCCATCACCAAAGACGTCGAGATTATCGAAGACTAAGAAATACGGCGCGCGCACGATGGATGCGCATGCGGCACAACGCACAACGTTGCTACAGTCGATACGAAGCACTCGTCATGACGCTCGCCACAGCGCGCATGATCGTTTTCACTGGCGCTGGTAATTCGGCTGCGCCTAAAGACACCGCGTTCGCCGCATGCGCTGCTTCATCTACACGCATTTGTTCAATCAGCGCGCGTGTACGAACATCTTGGGGATCGAGTCGCGCTAAGTGGCTTTGCAAGTGTGCTTCAACTTGCTGTTCGGTTTCTGCAAGAAAACCCAAGTTCCACGCCTGACCAAAACGACTGGCAAGCACGCCAATGCCTAAGGACCCCACGTACCACAGCGGATTGAATACGCTCGTGCGACCACCCAACTCTTCGATGCGCGCTGCACTCCAGGCCAAATGATCCAACTCTTCATCTGCGCTACGTTGTAAAGCGTCACGAATCGCCGGATTGTTCGCGCAAACCGCTTGCCCTTGATACAGCGCTTGAGCACACACTTCACCGCAGTGATTCACACGCATCAAGCGCGCCGCATGTGCACGCGCCTCGGCATCCAGCTCACCTTCAACCAGGGCTGCATCAGGGCGTGGGCGTGCCGCGTGCACCACCCCAGCAACAGTACGCAAGGCGCGATCAAACCCCACAATCAATGCATCTGGACTCAACATCGCTCCATCATAAACGAAGTTGCAACACGCAGTGCGCTTGCATTAAAAAAACGATAGCAACAACGCATACACCAACATCCCAATCAACACGGTCAGCAACAAACTTCGCGACACGGTCGCTACAAGTAGAGCAGAAACAATCGCAAATAACATCGCGGGATCTTGCCCCGTCCACTGCCCATTTGGTACACCCACTTGCAGTGCAAGTAACGCAGCCAACACGGCCACCGGCACCGCAGCAAGCCATGCGCGCAGCCACGCTGGCAACGTGATGCGTGAGAGCAATATCAACGGCAAGACGCGCGGCAACACCGTCACCAGCGCGCAAAGCACTACCAACTCAACAATACTGACACGTAGTTCCATCACACCATCACAACCTCAATGCGAGCGCGCTTCATGCTGTCGGCTCGACGGTGGTTGGGGTGAGCAGCAAGCCGAGCGTCGCGCCCACCACGGTGGCGATGATCACCGCCCAAGGTCCTGGATAGTGCCACGCGACCGTCAAGGCAACGATGGCACTCGTGATGGCCACACTCACGCCACGCCATCGCACCGACTGCACTTGTAATTGCAACACCAACAGTCCTGCAAACATGCACGGCAAAGCAAACGATAAAACCTGCGTTTGCAGCAAACGTTCAGACAGTGAACCAGCAAGTAACGCACCACTCACGTTGGCGCATGCCCAAACCATCCAAGCGGTGAGCTGCAGACCACCCAACCAGCGCGCACTGAGCTGTGGTTCACGCCCGCAGCGCGCAATCGCCACCACAAAGGTTTCATCGGTGAGTTGCGCGCCCAACAACACGTTTTGCCAAGCAGGCAAATGACGCAGGTAAGGTGACAACGCGGCCGACATCAACACATGCCGCACGTTAACAAAAAACACCGTTAGTACGATCGCGCTCACACTTTGCCCAAGCGCAAGCATCGAGACCAAAATAAATTGCGCGGAGCCCGCGTACAGAACCACCGACAAAAATAAAATTTCGGCGACACTCAATCCCGCCGCGTGCTCAACCACACCGGCAGCCAAGCCCACACCGTAATAGCCCATCGCAATGCTGAAGGCATCGCGCGCCCCGGCGAGCCAGCCGTTGGTCTGAGGCAAAACGCCTGGCTCAGACACGGCACCCCCAATAGATAACGACATGGTGGAATGAAAGCGCAATCCTCATCAGCGCATTGTATGCTGCCAACTTTACGCAGACACGAAACACCTTTTGGAGAGCGCATGAAACTCGTTACGTTCAAACACGACAACACCACCTCTTGGGGCTGTATCCACGCCGATGGCGTGATCGATCTCGGGCGTCGGCTCGGCGCATCCATTCCAGATGTGCGCAGCTTACTCACGCAAAACGCATTGGCTGCTGCCCAAGCAGCAGCGAAAGATCAAGCCGCCGACTTTGCGCTAAATAAAATCACACTGCTTCCGCCCATTCCGAATCCTGGAAAAATTTTTTGCATCGGCTTGAACTACGAAGATCACCGCAAAGAAACTAAGCGCGACAAAACTGAAGAGCCTGCCGTGTTTGTACGCTTTGCTGAATCACAGGTTGGCCACAATCAACCGATCTTGCGCCCACGCGAATCCACCAAGCTCGACTTTGAAGGAGAGATCGCCGTCATCATCGGTCAGCGTGGTCGTCGAATTGCAGAAAAAGACGCGTGGTCTTACGTCGGTGGTTACAGCTGTTACAACGACGGTTCGGTACGTGATTGGCAATGGGCCACCACACAATGGACGGCGGGCAAAAACTTCACGGCCACAGGTGGCTTTGGTCCGTGGTTAGTGACCGCAGATGAAATTCCTGGCGGGACTGAACTCACCTTGATCACGCGTTTAAATGGCGTAGAAATGCAACACACCACCACCGCGTTACTGGTGCATTCGATTCCACGCTTGATTGCCCATTTGTCCACTTGGACCACCCTTGAGCCAGGTGATGTGATTGTCAGCGGCACACCGGGTGGCGTCGGTGCTCGACGTGAACCGCCGGTCTGGATGAAACCTGGCGATGTGGTTGAAATTGAAGTCAGCCGCGTCGGTGTATTACGTAACACCATTGCGGATGATTAATTCACATGCAAATGCATGACATCGCGTTTGGCATCACCGACTGGTCAAGCATCGCACCGACCACTCACCCCGGAGACAGCGGCACTGCGTTCTGGCGTACCTGCAGCTTTGGTCGTACTGGCGCCGATGCACCGATTCGAGTGCGACTGGTTGAATACTCGCCGGGCTACCTTGCCGATCATTGGTGCGAGAAGGGTCACATTTTATTTTGCGTGGAGGGCGAGCTCATCACCGAATTAGCCGATGGGCGCGTCTTCACACTCAAACCCGGCATGAGTTATCAGGTCGCCGATGGAGCCGAGCCACATCGCTCGCGCACATCTATCGGCGCCAAACTTTTTATTGTGGATTAACCAAGGCGCGTCACAACGTGACGCCCGCCAAGCGATCAATTTCTGCGGGATCAATGTGCAGACGTTGCGCGGCAACGTGCAGCTCCTTCCAAGTGATCTCATCAATCGGAATGCCCTCGGCGTTGCGTTGTGCGCGCCAAGCACGCTCAGGTTCACCCGCTAAACGCACCTGATCCATGCCGGGGCGTGGAGGGGACGCTTTGACCCAATCCACGACCGCAAGCGTTTCACGCTCAAAGGTTGCCGCATCAGCAATTGCATTCGGATCGATGATCACCGTGAGCATGCCGTTATGCACGCGGCGCTTACTCGCATCGGTGTCATGCCATGCACGACCCGCAGCTAACGCACCGCCAAGAAGTTCGCACACCAAAGCCAGGCCCGAACCCTTGTGTTCACCAAAAGGTAAAATCGCACCGATCGGTGGGACGACCACATAGCGCGGGTCTTCGGTGGGATTGCCTTGATGATCAATCAACCGACCTGGCGGAAATTTTTCGCCTTTGTTATGTGCAACACGCGCCTTGCCTTGCGCAACCACACTCGTCGCAAAATCGAGCAACACCGGCTCTCGGCCTTTGACTGGAATACCTACCGTAAACGGATTGGTACCAAAACGCGCATCCGATCCGCCATGCGGCGCGACCGAGCCGCGCGAAATCACATTCACAAAATGAATCGAAATCATGCCGGCAGCCACCGCCATTTCAGCCCACGCACCGATCCGACATAAATGATGCGCATTGCCTAAAGCCATGATGCAGGTGCCGTGTTTTTTTGCACGCTCAATGCCCATCAGCATTGCTTCATGTCCCACCACCTGACCAAAGCCGGCTTGCCCATCTAAACGTAACATCGCCCCCGCATCGAGCACCGCTTTGACATGCACATTGGGCACCAACCCGCCCTCAAGAAAAGATTCGGAGTAGCGCGGCAACATGCCAACGCCGTGCGAATCGTGACCAGTTAAATTTGCATCAACCAAATTGTTAACCACCAACTCAACTTCGCGTGCATCACTACCAAATCCACGCACCAAAGTACGCATCGATTCGCGTAAGGGCTCTGCGCCTACGGTCAACATTCGCGTCATGAATCTTCCTTCTTTAAAAATAAACGATGCAACGATTACTTAATCTGGTTTGATGCCTGCGGCATTCACGACTTGTGTCCAGCGCGCGATTTCGGTCTTGAGAAATTCACCAAACTGCTCTGGCGTATTGGCGACCACATCAAAGCCTTGCGCATCAAATCGGGCGCGTGTGTCAGCGGCTTGTAGTGCGCCCACCACCGCCGCGTGTAATTTGGCGTACACGTCTTTGGGTAAACCTTTGGGCGCAGCAACCGCTTGCCATGAATACACTTCAAAGCCACTCACCCCCGCCTCTGCCATCGTGGGTACGTCTGGAAACACGGGTGCACGTTTGTCGCTGGTGACCGCCAACGCTTTCAAGCGACCCGCTTTAATATGACCCGAGGCAGCACCTAAATTTTGAAATGACGCATCCGCTGCACCACCAATTAAATCGGTCATTGCCGCGGAACCCCCTTTGTAGGGCACATGAATACCGGTGGTGCCCGTGCGCTGCCAAAGTAGTTCGGCAGATAAATGATCTGAAGAGCCTGTGCCCGAGGACACCATCGATGTTTTGCCTGGATTTTTTTTCATATAGGCAATCAGTTCACTCAAACTGCTTACGCCTAGGCGCGGCGTAGCGATCAAGATGTTCGGGTTACGCACCGCGACTGTGATCAAATCAAAATCACGCAAGGGGCTGTAACTGAGCTTGGGTTGCAACGCAGGATTAATCGCAAAGGTACCAATCGAGCCCACCATCAGCGTGTAACCATCGGGGGAGGATTTCATCAGCAGATCTGCCGCAATCGTGCCGTTGGCGCCCGGGCGATTTTCAACCAACACCGTTGCACCGGCTAAGCCATCGGGCAAGCGTGCGGCAATGGCACGCGCCACCATGTCAGAAGAACCACCCGCAGTAAACGGTACCAAGATACGTATCGGGCGAGATGGCCACGTTTGGGCATGCAGACTCTGCGCTGTTGCCACACACGCAAGCATCCAAATGAATGTAGTTTTAAACAATATGAATGCGGTTTTAAACACAGGCACCTCCAGAGCGAATTAAAAAACTCTAGCATGCGCTGCCAACCCGCTGCGGCAAACCCGATGGTGTTCCGCTATCGCATCCGTGCTGCGGCGCACGCAGCGTTCTACGCAACCCTACTTACACGCGCTGTTTAACTGCGCGCTGCCGCTAGGGTGCGAAAGTCCTGCGCATAGTCGCGTAAACGCTGCACGGCATAGTCACGCTGCGCTGGCGAAAGTAAGGCATCGAGCTCGAGCAGTAAACGCTGATAGGCCATCCAGTTTTCAAGACGCTGTCGCTCAAACTCAGGCTCGCGGCCGATCGACCAGTCGCTGACCCACTCGACTAATTTTGCTTGTGCTTGTCGCTCACGCAAGAGTCGGAGAAACGCTTGTTGTAAACGCTGACGCTCTCGATCTCGTCCAGCACCATCCAACGGTGCTTGCGCTGAATACGCTTGTATGCGCGCGCGTTGTTCGTCCGTTAAGGATCCGAGCCAATCGCTAAGACGCTCGGCATTGCGCTCGACACGCAATTTGCGTCGTTGGGCTTCAGGACGATTTAAACCGAAGTCCTTTGCAAACGTACGATTGTCCTCAGCAAAGCGTTTTTCCAACACCACCAACTGATCTGCATCGATGGTGTCGAGTAGCGGTGCGACCTCTTGCGCTGCACGCTGCAAAGTATCCTGCCATTGCGTTTGCACCGCAGTGTAGGCCCAATCGATATCCGCTGGTTTGAGTCCACGTGCCAAGCGCATCGCCGCCTCATCCGCCAGCGTCGCGTAGATTGGCAGGGCTTGCTGTCGATGCCATGCCAAGGTTTGTCGAACGGCACGCGTGAGTAACGCATGTTGCGGCCCACGCAACGCAAGGTATCGATCTGCACGCCAGATCAAGTACGTATCCGCGTTGTCATAGGCAAGCTTGAGGGCGCTACAACCGCTCAGCGCTACGCATAACAGCAGCAGCATGACCAAGCGCAATATCGATGACCTGCCACTCACCAGTAATTCTCCACTGTAATTTGACCCGGTGTACGGCGACGGTGTTTTTTCATACCGCGACTGGCCAACGTATCGACCACCTCACGCACCATCGCTGGATTACCGCACAACATCACTTGCGAATCAGTCGCTGTCATCACCACGCCCGCCGCGTGCTCGAGCGAACCATCGATTAATCGCGCAGGGATCCGACCTGTGAGCGTGTCTGTCTGCGCTTCACGACTCACCATCGGTACATAACGCAGTGCCGAACCATGCGTCTGCTGTAACGCATGCACACGCGGCGTATAACTGAGTTCGGCCGCCTTTCGCACTGCATGCACCAGCACCACTTTGGCATAGCGCTGCCACAGCGCACCCGCTTCAAGAATCGAGATGAAGGGACCAATGCCCGTCCCTGTAGCGAGCAACCACAACGTCGACGCGGGCGGCACCTCAGACAAAACTAAAAAACCATTGGGCTGCGCCCCCACCCAAATCGGATCACCCGCGCGCAATTGCGCTAAGCGCGGTGACAACGGACCCTGCGGCACGACACTAAAATAAAACTCCAGTAACGGTGCGTTGGGTGCGTTCACAAACGAATAAGCACGCGCAATGCGCTCACCCTGTATATCGAGCGCGAGTTTAGTGAACTGACCGGCCTCAAACGTGAGCGCAGGAGCCTCGATATATAAGCGAAACAAATGTGGCGCGCAGCATTCAAGCGCACGCACTGTTGCAGGTAACCAGACAGAATCATTCATACACGGGCAATTACTTGGCTTGCGCCATGTGCATCCCTGCATCGATATAAATATTATCGCCGGTGGTTTTAGGCGCACCCTCGATTAACCAAACAATGGTATCGGCCACATCTGCTGGCAAGCAGGTATTTTTGAGTGGTACCAAACTTGAGTAATGCTCGGCGCGTTGCTTGTATTTCTCAGGACCACCATGACCCGCCACCATCCACGGCGTATCGACAAAGCCCGGCGAGACCGCATTGACACGCACCGTCGGACCCAAGACCCGTGCCAATGAACGTGTCATCGTATTGAGCGCGCCTTTAGATGCCGCATAAGCAATCGATGAGCCGGTGCCGAGCAAGGCCGCCACCGAAGACACATTCACCACTGCGCCACGCCCACTGTCTTTGAGGGCGCTTGCCGCAGCACGCGTCATCTGAAACGGCCCGATCACATTGGTCGCATAAATCACCTGAAAATCTTCTGCAGAGAGTCCGTCTAAATTTGCATGCGCCACAAATTTAGTGGTGCCAGCGTTATTGACCAACGCATCCAATCGCCCCCATTGCGTGATCGCTGCTTGCACCAAACGACGGCAATCCGCATCAACCGACACGTCGGCTTGCACCGCAATCGCTTGACCACCTGCTTGCACGCATTGATCCACCACCTGCTGCGCTCCTGCCGCGCTGTTGGCGTAATTCACCACCACGCGCCAGCCTCGGCGTGCGAGTTCAATCGCCGTCGCCGCGCCAATACCGGAAGCTGAGCCGGTCACAATCGCTACACGATGTTGCTCTGTCATACCCATCCCTTTTAAACAGTTGCGATCGGCGTCGCAGGTGAACCCACTGCGCCAGGTAAATGCAGCGGCGGTGCGGTGAGCAGAAAACGTTGACGCTGATGCGTGCGCAACCAGTGCGCCAATGCACTCAAATACCACATCTCGCCCAGATGGATACCGTTTTTAAATAAGCAATGCGCGTGCAGCGGCAAACTCGCATGTGGCACAGGCTGAAACAAACTGGTCGGAATCAACTCGACAGCGTAGTTATCGGCAATCAACACCGCCAGTCCCGAATCGCTAATCCATTGCAACAAACGATCATCACGCCCATCTAACCCGCTGCAGGTGTGATGAATCAATTGGGGATCGGGGCGTTTTTTCATTTCGAGTAAGACTTGCGCAAAGCCGGTGTGCAAACACACCATGTCACCCCGCTCAATGTGTACCCGATCGGCCTCCAACACGCGCATCAAATCATCATACCCAACCGCACGCCGTTCGCGTCCAAAGTGCGCGTGTAAATCAATCATCACGCCACGTCCTTGCACCCCATGCGTGGCCATATTTTCTAAACCCAAACGTTTCGCCTGTGGACCCTCAAACTGCGCCCAGGGTTCAGCCGAGGGGTTGACGCTCGCTGGAACAATGTCTTCACCACCGCGCCAACCGTTATAAAACACCGGCTCTGCATGACCATCGGCATCGGCATCAAAATGACTGCCGACATGGGCAAACGTGTCCCATTGCGTGGAGTACTGCAGCGTGAGTAGCACCATGTCATCGCACACCACATCGGTATGCATGGGATTGTCGCGCGAAGTGGAATACACAAAATTCTGCGCACCATCATTGGCCCCACCACTGCGTCGCGTAGCAAAACGCCGCGGTGGATGTCGCCGTGGATTGAGCACATTGCCGCCTGGATAATCCAAGGGCAAAGACAGCATGAACGTTTTTCCTTCGTGTACTTCAGCGACACCCTGACGCACTTTTTCTGGCGTCACCCAATTTAATCGCCCGCGTTCATCATCCGGACCAAACTCGCCCCAATTCGAACCCGGTGGGCGCTGCTTCCAGCGTGTTTGCATGCGGCGCTCCTTCAGCGAAAAACGTCATTCTAGGCGAGGTTGCCGATCGTTCGCTGTGCGCAAGCAATGCACGATCCCTTGCGCAATCGCGCTCGCCATAACAGCTTGGGTCTGCGGCGAGGTGATGCGCAGTTCTTCTTCTGGATTGACCACCACACCCGCTTCAAACAAAAGCGCGGGCAACACCTGCGTACGTGCCACAGCCAAGCGATCAAACCAATGCACCCCGTTGTCGCGGTCGGCAAACGGGCGGTTCTCACCGAGGATCGGATCAGCGTGATACAGCGAAGGCAAAAATTGCGCCGCACGCATTTGCGCACCAATCGCTGACGCACAGTGCAGCGCGCTGTGTTGATACGGATTTTCGCGAGAAACAAACAACGAAAATCCCGAAAACTCACGCGCGCGGGGCAATAAATGCGCTTGTACAGAATCATGATGGATCGACACAAACAAGCGTGCGCCAGCCGCCTGCTTGGGCCGCGCCGCAAGCGACTGCATCTGTCCGTTTTCACCAATCATTTGCACACGTAAGCCGTGTGCGATCAACGCGTCACGGACCGCGCGGGCCAGCGCCAAGTTGTGGACAAACTCAGGCGTACCTGAAGCGCTAATCACGCCAGGGTTTTCTAAGGTATGACCCACATCCAAGGCAACATCAATCCGCGGTGCTGTGTGCAGGTCGCGCGCTAGCACACTGGTTGGAATGAGCATCGCTGCCATGAGGCCACACAGCATCCTCTGCCATCGACCAAACCACGTGCGTGGTACGCGGCGATACGGATAACCACTACGTCGATTGCGACGGATCAAGCACATGCCAACACTAAAAGCGCGAAAAATCGGCCGGGCGTTTTTCCATAAACGCACGCAGTGCTTCATGCGCCTCGGGCATCGCTAAACGTGCTCTAAATTCAGCGCCCTCACTGTGCAGCGCGTCTTGTACCAATGTGTGTTGCGCACGCTTCAGTAAATTTTTACTGGCGCGTAATGCCCCCGGAGGCAGCGCCGCCAATTGACGCGCAACACGCATGGCGTGTGCAAGTAATCCTTCTGCGTCAATCACTGCATTCACTAACCCCATGTGCTGTGCTTGATGCGCATCAAAGGGCTGACCCAACAACAAATATTCGGCAGCGCGTTGATAACCAATCAGCGCTGGAAACAACACGCTCGATGCCGCCTCAGGCACCAAGCCTAAGGACACAAACGGTAATTGAAAGCGCGCGTTGGCTGCGGCATAGACCAAATCACAATGTAACAACATCGTTGTGCCGATACCCACGGCTGGCCCTGCGACCGCTGCGACCACCGGCAGTTGCGCCGTCGCAATAGCTTGCAAAAACCGAAACACGGGTGCTGATTCACCCGCGGGTGGTTGCTGTAAAAAGTCTTGTAAGTCATTGCCCGCGGTAAAACACGTGGCACTGCCTTGAATCAGAATCACGCGCACCGATGTATCTGCCTGTGCGGCCGCGAACGCATCGGCCAGCGCTGCATACATCGCGGTACTGAGGGCGTTCTTTTTTTCAGGGCGCTGAAGTTGAATCAAGGCCACGTGATCTTGCGTGTCACAAACGATCTGCGCTGACATGCGTTAGGCCGGTAAGGTGTAGTCTTTAAACTGCCCGCGCAACGTTAACTTAGACAGCTTGCCAGTGGCGGTATGTGGCAACTGTTCGACAAACACCACGTCATCCGGTAGCCACCACTTGGCGACCTTACCTTCAAAAAACGCCAGTAAGGCTTCGCGGGTCACGCTGGCGTTGGGTTTTTTAACCGCCACCACAATCGGGCGCTCATCCCACTTTGGGTGGGCAATCCCAATCACTGCGGCCTCTGCAATGTCCGGATGCGCCACGGCAATATTTTCTAAGTCAATCGAACTAATCCATTCACCACCAGACTTAATCACGTCTTTAGATCGATCGGTGATTTGCATGTATCCATCGGCATCAATCGTGGCCACATCACCGGTCGGAAACCAGCCATCGCGCAAAGGATCCCCGCCTTCGTTCTTGAAGTACGTTTGCGTGACCCACGGGCCCTTCACATGTAAATCGCCAAAGGCCTGACCATCATTAGGCAAGGTGTTGCCATCGCTATCGACGATCTTCATGTCAACACCAAACAGCACACGCCCTTGTTTACTTTGTACCGCTTGACGCGTCTTAGCATCAGCCTGCACATGCTTGGCTTTAAACGTAGCCGCCGTACCCAATGGACTCATTTCGGTCATACCCCAAGCGTGGATGACTTGCACACCAAAGCCGTCTTGAAATGCATTGAGCATCGCCGGAGGACATGCTGAGCCACCAATGACCACCGCGCGCAATGAAGAGAAACGTAACTTGTTTTCCTGCATGTAATTCAATAGACCCAGCCAGACCGTGGGCACGCCCGCGCTCATCGTGACTTGCTCGGTTTCAAACAACGTATGCAAACTACGGCCGTCCAAGTGTTGACCAGGAAAGACCAGTTTGGCGCCAGTTAACGCGCAGCTATACGGTAAGCCCCACGCATTGACATGAAACATCGGCACCACTGGCAAAATCACATCACGCGCTGACAAATTCAAGGCATCTGGTAATGCGGCTGCAAACGCATGTAACAGCGTGCTGCGATGGCTATACAACACGCCCTTCGGATTGCCCGTAGTCCCCGAGGTGTAGCACAAGCTTGAAGCCATGTGCTCATCCATTTGCGGCCAACCGAAGTGCGCATCAGCGGCTTCAATCAAGTCTTCAAAACACAGCACATTCGGCAACTGCGTGGCTGGCATGTGGGCGCGATCGGTCATCACAATGATGTGCTTCACCGTGGTGAGGCTCGCGGCAATTTTTTCGATCAACGGCACAAATGTTAAGTCCACAAACAGTGCGCGATCTTCTGCATGATTCGCGATATAAATAATTTGCTCGGCAAAGAGCCGCGGATTAATGGTGTGTATGACCGCCCCCACGCCAGATACCGCGTAATACAACTCGAAATGCCGAAACCCATTCCATGCGAGCGTCGCCACGCGATCGCTGGCGCCGATACCCAGGCTCGCCAACGCATTAGCCAAGCGCTGCGCGCGCGCATGGGCATCGTGATAGGTGTAACGATGTCGTGGTGCGCTGCCATCGAGCAGCGGTGATTCCACGCGCTGAGACACAATTTCAGTTGCGCCGTGGTGCCGATCGGCGTGTCGAATCAAATCGCTGATCAACAGCGGTGTATCCATCATCAAACCATGCATGGAATAGGCTCCTTGAAAAACATTATTGGCTCGATCACGCAACGCACGACACTCAAGATGCAACGGGCTCAGGACGCAGTTTCATGCTGCATAGCGCGATTGAACAAGTATAGCCCGCGCGATGCTTGACCCGTATGCAAGTCCGCGTCTACCATGATCAAGCACCTGCTTCGCACCGCAACACGTCACAACATACAGTTGGTTTCAACCAACGCCCGTCATCGAGGAGACCCGCATGCACCCGATCATTCGTTGCGCTGCACTTGGCACACTCGCCACCCTGTTTACGTTGAGTGCCAGTGCCCAAGCCCCCAAACCTGCCGCTGGAGAAACCCTACGCATTGCCTACATTGATCCGCTGTCTGGCGCGTTTGCCAATGTTGGCGAACAAGGTCTCAAACACTTTCAAGCCATGGCCGATGAAATCAACGCGCGCGGTGGCGCCGGCGGCAAAAAAATTGAAGTCATCGGCTTCGATAACAAAACCAGCCCGCAAGAATCGCTTAACCAATTTAAACGTGTGGTCGATCAAGGCATTCGTTACATCACGCAAGGTAACGGCTCGTCAGTAGCCAACGCCTTGATCGAGGCTGTGAATCGACACAATGAACGCAACCCAGGCAAAGAAATTTTGTTCTTAAACTATGCTGCGGTAGATCCAGCGTTTACCAATGAAAAATGCTCGTTTTGGCATTTTCGTTTTGATGCCAACAGCGACATGAAAATGGAATCGCTAACCACC
>CANIIA010000061.1 GCA_947467435.1 Betaproteobacteria bacterium | reverse complement strand
TCCAACGCCGCCGAAACAACCCAACATGCAGACGGTTCATCAGTCCGCTGCGGCTCGAACAACACGCCAACACATGCATGGCATCAGCACCGACGTACACCACTTGATCAAGTACCACCAAGAGGCCCTGATCAAATACATAGCCTTGCGCTTGGTATTGCGCTAAGCGCGAATCGTCGCTACGTGCGCTCAGCCATTCCACCGCACCTGCGGCTTGCTGCAATCGCACATGGCGCTGATAGGCGGCACAGGCAGGGCAAGCGCCGTCGTAGATGATCAACATCATCACCCCTTGAGTGAAATCGTCGACAGGTCAGGCGTTCTGCGAACACCAAGAACAAGCGTCGTTGCTATACTCAGCGCAGGATGTCTCACGTATTTTTTTCGTTGAGCCACAGCCGCGCGTCCCTGGTTTTTTCCTAACAACACCGCGGCAGTTGCGGTGCCCCCACATGGAGTGTTGCATGCCACGATTTTCTTCGTTGGAGATGTGTTTAAAGTTTCTGGTCTCATTGATGTCGTTCATGCTTTGCACGACCACACTTTACGCGCAAGCGTATCCAAACAAACCCGTGACTGTGATTGTGCCGCAAGCACCTGGCGGCGCAAACGACACGGTTGCACGTGTGGTCGCAGCCAAGCTCTCAGAACAAATGGGGCAGCAATTTCTGATTGAAAACCGCACGGGCGCCGGTGGTAACGTGGGTTCAGCCGCCGCAGCCAAAGCACCCAAAGATGGTTACACCTTAATTTTGACGGTGGGGAGTTCGCACACCATTAACCCGGCGCTGTTTCGTAACCCCGGGTTTGATCCAATCAAAGATTTCGAACCGATTTCGTTGGTGGCAACTGCGCCCTATGTGCTGGTAGTGAATAACAACATTCCCGCGCGTAACGTGGCTGAGCTGATCACATGGATTCGTGCGCAATCACAACCAGTGAATTACGCCTCTGCAGGTAACGGCACGTTGAATCACTTGTTTGCCGAGATGTTTAAATCTGCGACGGGTCTGAATCTCGTTCACATTCCGTATAAAGCGGCCGCCGCATCGGTCACGGACGTCGTCAACGGACAAATTCCACTGGCGTTTGCCAGCTTGCCCGCGGTCACACCCTTCGTCAAAGGGGGCAAGCTACGCATGCTGGGGATCGCGCAAGAGCGTCGCTCTCCGCTCATCCCTGATGTACCGCCGGTAGGCGATACGGTGAAAGGTTTTGGAGCAATGTCTTGGTACGGACTTCTTGCACCAGCTGGTACCGCGCGCGACATCATTCATCGCTTAAACGCCGAAGTACACAAAGCGCTCGCCAGTGCCGACGTGCGTGAACGTATGAATGGTCAAGGTGCTGAAGCGGTGGTGAATACCCCGGAACAATTTGCCACACTCATTCGTGACGAATTACCACGGTGGGCTGCCGTTGTGAAATCTTCTGGCGCACAAGTCGACTAAGACAGCGACACCATGCATCAAAACGCATATCAACCGGCCCGCAGTGTCCGCGATCAAGTCAGTGCAGCAGAGTGGCAAAAGCGCGTTGATTTAGCTGCGTGTTATCGGCTACTCGATTTGTATGGCATGACCGAAATGAGTGCCAATCACGTCAGCACGCAAGTGCCCGATGAAGCGCACACGTTTCTGATTAATCCGCACGGCATGCTGTACGATCAAATGCATGCGTCATGTTTTATCAAACTCGATTTGGATGGCAACGAGCTATTCAACCCGACTGAGTACCGCGCGAATCGCGCCGGTTTTGTGATTCATAGCGCGATTCATCGCGCGCGTCCTGCGGTCGATTGTGTCATTCACACACACACGATTGCTGGTATGGCGGTGTCCGCGATGGAATGCGGATTGTTACCACTTGCGCAAACCTCCATGCGCTTTGCGCAAATTGCGTATCACGATTACGAAGGCGTGGTGTTAAACCTCGATGAGCAAGAACGCTTACTCAACAATTTAGGCGACCACGAAGGAATGATTCTGCGTAACCACGGTTTACTTACCGCAGCTGCAAGCATTCCTGAAGCGTTCAACAGCATGTTTCGCCTCGAACGCGCTTGCCAAGTACAAGTCGCAGCGATGGCCGCAAACACCAAACTACGCATTCCGTCCGACGACATCGTGATGGGATCGTGGAAGCAATATCAACCCGGCGTACGTCGCCGTTTTGGCTTACTCGAGTGGCCGGCACTACTCAAAAAACTTGATCGGCTTGATCCCTCTTTTCGCGACTAAGAAACTTTCCCCCATGCGCGCTTTTGCTCTGTGTATTTATTCTTTTCTGTGTGTAACGTCTTCTATTCACGCACAAGACTTTCCTCACCGTACGGTACGTATTGTGGTGCCTTATGCACCGAGCGGGAATGTCGACATCACGGCGCGCACAATGTCACAAGCGTTTAGCGATGCGCTTGGCGTACAAGTCGTGATCGACAACCGCCCTGGCGCGGGTGGTGGCATCGGTACGACCGCGGTGGCGAAATCACCCGCCGATGGCTACACCTTATTATTGGGTTCGAGTGGCACCATCACTGGCGGGCCCGCGATCTACAAAAACTTGGCCTACGATCCTATCCGCGATTTTGTCGCGATCGGTGCGATTCAATCAGTCCCCATGGTGCTCACGGCTGCGCCCAAAACACCTGTGAATAATTTTCGTGAATTGCTTGCTTACGCCAAAAGTAAAAACGCGCCGATTACCATGGCCTCAGCAGGTACAGGTACTTCAAATCATTTGGCCCTTGAGTTACTCGCACGTGAAGCGCGTTTTCCAGTCACGCACGTACCTTATAAAGGCTCGGGCCCGGCCCTCACGGATCTCATTGGCAGCCAAGTGGAAACCATGATGGATCAACTCACCGCATCGATCGAGCATATTCGTGCCGGTCGCATCAAACCCCTGGGTGTCAGCTCGAAACAACGTTCATCGCAAATTCCAACGGTGCCCACCTTTGAAGAAATGGGTGTGATTGGCTACGAAGCAACGACCTTCACTGGATTGTTTGCGCCCGCGGGACTCGCACCAGCCACCCAAGAAAAATTGCAAGTCGCATTACGTAAAGCTTTGGCGATTGAGTCCGTGCGCGAACGCTATCGTTCGATGGGCGTGGAAATGATGAGCATGAATCCGACAGAGTTTTCTACCTACGTCCGCGCCGACCTCGACAAATGGCGCAAGGTCGCGCGAGACGCCAATATCGTTGCGGATTAATTCGTGGTGCTCGCTCCGACGGCAGACGTTCTGCCCCCTGACCCACGTATACGCCCACCGAAGCAAGCCTTACCACCCAACAGTGTCGATTGCCACGCGCATATCTTTGATCAGTTCGATCGCTACCCGCTATCGCCCGATCGAAAATACACACCGGCGTTAAGCAGCCGCGAAGCCTGGTTGGCCTTACATGCCGCGCTTGGTGTTGCCCACGGCGTGCAAGTGCACGGCACGCCGTATGGCTTTGATAACCGTATCACCGTTGATTTTTTAACTGCTCATCCTGGACGCTTTGTCGGAATTGCAGCCATCCATCCAGACATGAGCGCAGCTGACTTAAAGGGCCTCGATGCGGCTGGGTTTCGTGGTGCACGCTTAATGGATCAGTTTGCCAGTGGCGCCACCACGCGCGATCTGGAGTCGATTGCGCGCCGGATCGCGCCGCTGGGCTGGCACATCGAAATCAATATTGCCGACGCCGCTGATTGGGTGACATTAGAACCCCGCTTACGCGCTTGTCCCGTGCCATTGGTGTTTGATCATCTGGGACGCATCCGTGGCCGTGACGGGGTGAACTCGCCAGCCTTTCGCGTGATTCAAGGTTTACTCGAATCACGCGCTGACTGCTGGACCAAAATTTCTAGCTGGTACCGACTCTCAGACGATGGCTCACCAGATTACGACGACATGCGTCCGATTGCGCAAGCCTTGCTACGTACGCGACCCGATCGTTGCGTCTGGGGCAGCAATTGGCCGCATCCGGGACTTAAAAAAAATATGCCCAACGATGCGGACTTAGTCGATCTACTGGATCAATGGCTACCTGAGTCGTCGATGCGTGAGCCGCTGTTTGCCAGCAATGCGGCGCAGCTCTATCGTTTGTAATTACACGTTGCCGTAGATTGAGTTTCTGATCATGGTGTAACCCTTGATCAGCTCACCGATGCCCCGATCTAAAGAAAAATCCGGCTGATAGCCAGTGGCTTCAATTTTGGCGTTCGAGACAATGTAATTACGTTGATCTGGGTCTTTACCCACTGGCGCTTCGATATACGTAAATTGCGGAATTTGCTTTTGGATGTGTTCGCACAGTTCTTTTTTCGACACGTTGGCATCGGACAGACCCACGTTATAGATTTGGCCTTTCATCTTGTCGAAGTTGTTTAAGCCATGTTGAAACGCCTTCGACACATCGCGCACATGAATGTAGTTGCGCTTGAAATGGCTCTCAAACAACACCACGCAGCGATCTACAACCGCGCGATAAGTGAAGTCGTTCACGAGCAAATCAAGGCGTAAACGCGGCGACATACCAAACACCGTGGCCAATCGAAAGCTGATGGCATTGGCGTGCTGCATCAGCTCTTTTTCAACCGCAACTTTTTCAATCGCGTATTGCGAAATTGGGCGCAGTGGTGAGTCCTCTGTGCAGTAATGATTTTCGTCGCCTGTACCGTAGGCACTGTTGGTGGTGGGCATCAACACAATTTGCTGTTGCGAGAGATTCTTCACCATCATCGTGATGGCGTCGTGGTTGATGGTGGTTGCACCAATCGGATCGAGGTTACACAGCGGCGCACCCACCAATGCCGCCAGCGGGATGATCACATCGGCTTTTTTCATGAGTGGGGCCATCACGCTTTCAATGCGAATATCCCCTTTGACAACATTAAAGTTTGGATGAAAACACACATGGTTCAAGCTCGCTTGCTTGAACATAAAGTTATCCAACACCGTCACTCGATGTCCGGCTGCGAGTAGATCGGGCACCATCGTTGAGCCCAAGTAGCCAGCACCACCAGTGACAAGAATGTTATAAGACATCGTCATTTCCTTTGATCTTAACGCGTGAGGTCAGGGGAGTATTTATGCAGCAAATGGTTGAAGTAATGTGGCGGCACGCTGATAGTCGCTAGGTACACCAATATCTATAAATCGTCCGTCAAAGGGTATGCCATACATGCGACCACCTGCAGACTGAAATGCCGGAATCAAGTCATCTTCAAGCGAGAGCACTTGATTATCCCGAAAGTTTAGCTTCGCGAGCGCCTGTGGAGAGATCAAATACACTCCACCATTGGCTAACACACCCAGCTCGCGACTTTCACTGCGCGTAGAGATCACTTGGCCATCTGGCGCCAGCGTTAATCCCATATAGCGTCCGGCTTCGTTCGAACGAAAGAGGGCCATCGACCAATCCGCCGTATTGTCTTGATGTTTGCGTTGGAGTGCATCCAACGAGACTTCAAAGAAGGTATCGCCATTGAGCACCAACACCGGCGCAGGACTGGCATCCGTTACGCGCTGCGCAACCCGCATGGCCGCTAACATCCCGCCGCCCGTGCCTAAGGGTGTGGCTTCGAGGGCGTAATCGACCGGACAATCACGATAGCTTGAACCAAAGTGCGCACGGATCACATCTGCCATGTAACCCACAGACAGCACAATGCGCTTCACACCTTGCTCAATCCAATAATCAAGTTGAACCGCAAGGAATGGACGGCCAAGGATGGGCGCCATCGGCTTAGGCACGTCTGACACCACGCCGCGCAATCGTGTGCCCAAACCACCAGCCAACACAATGGCCGTCGTCATGGGTGCATTACACCGCGTTTAAGATCTTGCACAGCGCATCGACTTCGTCATCACGCAAGTCCGGAAAATTGCCGATGTAGAACCCATAGAAGTGGATGTGTTCGGTGTGTGGAAACTGTCGGTGATACCCATCGGGTACCACGCCTTTTAAATACGGTTGGCGCAATTGATTGCCGCCGCCCGCACTACCACGCCGAAATTCCACACCGGCCTCGCGCATCGTTTTCATCAAACGCTCAACCAAGACATCGTCGGCTTCATTCAGCACCAAATTAAATGCGTAGTTGCTCGAGCCTTCGAGCTTAAAGTCGGTGCGATATTTTTTGGCATCGATTTGTTCAAGAAAACGCATCAAATGGTGGGTGCGGCGTGCCACGTTTTGATCAAGCCGCTTTAACTGACTGCGACCCATGATGCCGCCGATTTCGGTGTTGCGCATGTTGTAGGCTGGGTACGCAAAAATAAAATCTGGATTGAGTTCGGGGTTGTTACGCTGAAAATCTGCGCGCAATGCCGCATCGCTCACTTCTCGTACCATGCCATGCGAGCGCAGCATCCGAATCTGTTCATACACCGCCGCATCATTGGTACACACCATGCCACCTTCGATAGTGCTCATGTGATGGGCGTAGTAAAAAGAAAAATTAGAAATCCAACCAAAGCTACCTAAGCGCTGCCCATGATGGGTCGCACCATGCGATTCGCACACATCTTCAATCAGCGGAATATTTTTGGCTTTTAAACCGGCGAGCAACTCATCGGTCAAACCATCAAAACCTTGCACGTGGGTTAAAAACACTGCCCGGGTACGATCATTGATCTTGGCAAGAATTTGCGCAGGATCCATCGCAAGAGAACGCGGATCGATATCCACAAATACAGGGGTGAATCCGTTTTGTAGGACGGAGGCCACATCCGATATCCAGGTCAACGGCGGGACGATCACTTCACCGCCTTCGGGATGGCGAATCTTTAATGCCGCCATGGTGGCTAAGTTAGCCGAGGCGCCAGAATTCACAAACACGCTGTACTTCACGCCCAACCATTGCGACCACTCGGCTTCAAATGCGCGCACGTTCGGGCCATGCGTAAGAATGGGATCGTCTTGCTTTAAATGCGCAATCACGGCATCTAAATCTTCGCGCAAAATATTATTGCGCATCAGGGGGAATTTCATTGCCATGGAGCCCTCGTTTTATCTAGTGATCGCGATTATTTTTCGCCGTAGTAGTCGCCGTATTCAACAACGATGGTGCTGCGACCATCTTCACGCAGCAAGGCGCGTTGGTACGCAGGAAAAATTTCCGCGGGTTCGGCCACACGAATCACTTCGATCGTGGTGCACATTGCCTGAATCGCCGCAGTGAAGTCACCGACGTGTTGTTGTTGCGGATGCAAGGGGCGCTCTGAACCAATACCGGTACGAATGATGGCTTTGGTTTTGTACCCGCCATTAGACATCACATCCACTTTATCGAGGTGGTTGACGAGCTGGCTAATCGCACAAAGCAAAAAATTCCAACGTGGAAAAATACTCACTGGAATTTGACCAGCCAAGGCCATACCCGTGGTCATCCCCATTTGCATTTCTTCCGCCACCGGTAACTCGATCAAGCGATCGCGCGGAATATCTTTTAAGGTGTTGGTCATGGCGGTACCCGCCACAGCGACGGCCTGCCCCATAAACACCGTGCGTGGATCTTGCGCCAGAAATTCCATTGAACGCTTGAGTTCATCAAAGTATTTCATCTGTGCGTCCCCTTAAAACTGCACACGCACGCCAGCACCAGCATGCGGATACTTGGTGCTGTAGCGGTAATACGAAATGTACTCGTCTTGCACATCTTCAAAGCTCAGATGCGGTTGATTCCATGCTTCGCGCGTGTCGGTACACACTGATTTCTCATTGTCTTCAACAATAAAATGAATCGGTAGTTTGTGATTGCGGCTGTATTTGATGCACTCATGCGCAATGCCTGTCTCGGCCGTCATCTCGCCCATAAAGCAATACACCTTGGCATCCTCGCCACTTCGCTGCAAGGTCATCGCCGTACCGACGGCAATCGGCAATACGCCACCGACAATTGCCGAAGAATAAATCCGTTGTTTTGGAAAGCACAATGAAATCGAATGTCCCGCCAAAATTTCAGACTTCACTTCTTCAGGAGGCACACCTTTGAGTAAGCATTGATAGTGCGAGCGCCAAGAACAAAACACCCAGTCTTGCGCGCGGATGGGACGAAACGCCGCAATGATCTGATCTTCGTTACCCGAATACAAGTGCACCGGCGCCCGAATTTTTCCGGTGTTAAATAACGCGGCGATATCGTCTTCAAATGCGATCAACTGTTCTTTATTCATGCGTTTACCTATGCGCTGGTCGTTGTTGCGGGATGTTGATTGACGCCCTGTGTGACGTACCAGTCACACGTCGATTGAATACCTGCCTCAAATGGAATCGTGGGTTGCCATCCCCAGGTTTGAATGCGCGTGCTATCGAGCAGCTTACGCGGCGCACCATCTGGCTTGGTGGTGTCCCAAATCAGCTCACCGGTATAGCCAACCGTCTGTGCAATGCTCTGCGCTAACGCTTTGATCGAGATATCGCGACCAACACCGAGATTCACTGGAAACTCGAGCGTCGAAATGTCTTTTGAAAGCAATTGCAGACACGCTGCAGCAATGTCATCGGCGTGAATAAATTCGCGCTTGGGTGCACCGGTTCCCCACAAGGTGACAGCTGCGGCGCCCTCACGCTTTGCTTTCACAAAGCGCGCGATCAACGCGGACAACACATGCCCTGTATCGGGATTGAAATTGTCGTTGGGTCCGTAGGCGCTGTTCGGGATCACCGGCAAAAAACGTTTTTCGCCGTACTGCTGGTTATAAGCCAAGCACAATTGCACGCCGGCTAATTTTGCGATGGCATACGCAATACTGGTTGGCTCAGGCTGGCCCGTTAACAACGCCGATTCCGCCATGGGTTGTGGGCAAGACCTTGGGTACATGCACGACGAAGCAAAGAAGATCAGCCGACGTACGCCGTAGCGGTGGGCTGAGGCAAAGACGTTTTGTTGGATCGATAAATTCGTGTTGAGAAAATCTGCGGGGTGCGTTTTATTTTCTAGAATGCCGCCTACCCGCCCCGCAGCTAACACCACATAGTCTGGTTGTGTGCGCTTAAAAAATGCATCCACTGCATCGGCTTGGGTCAGTTCAAGTTGCGCGCGCGTTTGCACAAGAATATGGGGCATCCCAGCGCTATGGAGCGCTCGCCACACGGCCGAACCAATCAAGCCTTGATGGCCTGCAACAAAGATCTTGGCGGTTTGATCCAATGCAGCGTGCCTTAATTTAAACCATACGGCTGATACAACACCACACGGCTACCGGAATGTTCAAAGCGAAACGGTACGTGCACCAAATGTTTTAAGTGCTCACGAATTTCGGGTTGTCGCTCTGGGGGTGCAAACAACATCACAAAACCACCGCCACCCGCACCCAGCACTTTGCCGCCTAAAGCACCATGCGCCATGGCCTGCGCGTAGATGTGATCAATTTCTGGCGTCGATACTCGATCAGACAATCGACGCTTGTGTTGCCACGCTTCGTCGAGCAAGCGACCAAATTCAGTGATCGGTGTCGCGGGGTTGCGTAGCAAACCAATGGCTTCATCCACCATCGCATGCATGCGCTTGAGCTCGGTCGTGCGCTGACTGACGTTATCAATGGTGGCCTTTGCTACTTCAGAAGAAATGCGCGACAAGCCGGTAAAGCACAGCATCAAATGGCTTTCGAGTTCAGCCAAGCGCGCTTGCGGTAACACCACTGGCGCCACTTCAAAGCCATCGTCTTGACGAAAGGTAATCCGATTTAAGCCACCAAACGCAGCGGCGATTTGGTCTTGCGAACCGACGTTTTCTTGGATGACTTTTTGTTCGATATGGATGGCATCACGGGCGAGTTCGTCTTTGGTCATGTAACGACCCTCTAACGCACGCAATGCATGTATCAATCCGACGGTGAACGATGAACTCGACCCCAAACCTGAGCGCGCAGGTAAATCGCCATCATGATGAATCTCTAAACCTTTATCGACCCCAGCCCAACCAAGTACGGCTCGTACCGCCGGATGTTCGATCTGCGCAATCTCGCGTACGTTTTCAATCTTGGAGTAGACGATGCGGTGCTTGTAATCAAAAAACGTGGGCAGGTGACGACAACTGATGTAGCAATATTTATCGATAGTCACAGAAAATACTGCGCCGCCATGTTCCCGCGCCCACGTCGGGTAATCGGTGCCACCACCAAAAAAAGAAACGCGAAACGGTGTGCGGGTAATGATCATTCGGGAGCGTGGCCTCGGTTAGTCGCCCAGCAACTTACGTTTTAAGTGGATCTTGGCCATGTCTTCTACATTGCGTCGTTCTTGCGCACCAAACCGACGCTCAACCAATGCCAGGTAGGCGGGGTTGGTGAAGTAGGTTTGCCAAGCCTGATCGCGAAAACGCAGCACCTCTGCAGCTGACAACGTTTTGGTTGGTAGTGGCTGACTTTCGTAAGAAAGAAACGCATAGCCCTCAAAGGTATCGGGCAAGGCCCAGCCGTTTTTCTTGGCGATGTGATACATCGGGCTGCCCGGCAAGGCCTGACAGGGATACATGTTGGCCATCTCGCTATTGAGTTCAAGCGCCAAATCGAGCGTTTGTTGCATGGTCTCCAGGGTGTCGTCTGGAAAACCAAAGATGTAGTTACTGATGATGTTGATGTCTGCGTCGTTGATGGTTTTACAGACTTCGCGAATATTCACTTCTTGAAAACTACCTTTGGAGACTTCTTGGCGCACGACTTGACTCCCCGCCTCGATACCCAAGGCCAACCAGTTCACGCCAGCGCGTTTAAATAACGCCAGTGCATCACGCCGCACTGTGTCCACACGTGAATAGGTCCACATGTTGAAGCCAAAATCTTCATCGATGGCGGATTGCAACACGGGCTGGTAGTACTTACGGTTGAGAAAAAACATTTCATCGCTGATGCGCAAGGTGCGCACACCAAGATCGGCCAGTTTGCGCATTTCGCGCGCCACCCAAGCCGGACTCCAAAAACGCATGCCACGCGAATTGGCTGCACTCACGCCTTCGCTATTGTCTTCGCGATTAACGATATTGATCATGCAAAAATCACAGGCAAACTGGCAGCCTAACGAGGTATAGATCGCGGCAAACGGCGTACGCTGCGCGTGATCAAAGCCTGCATGCCAAAAGTGCGCACGATACAAATCTAAGGGTCGATCGCGGTAAGGCAATAGATCCCACGCGTATCCGGGTAAATCTTCATCCATGCGCGCTTGTGGCACCACACTTTGTGGCGCATTCAGCACCGGTGTGCGAAAACTGCCAGGGCCCGCTTTTTTGTAGCCGATGCCCTTAATGTGAGCCAAATCATCGCGCAAGTTGCTGCGCAACAGATGATGCAAGGCATACACGCCTTCGTTAAGCAATACGAGATCAACGCAATCAAACGCCAGGACTTCGTTTGGCAACGCGCTGGTGTGTGAGCCAACAAAACAAATCGGCGTGGCAATGCCGGCGGCTTTGATCGCGCGCGCTAGATCAAGCGCACCAATCATGCTGGTGGTGCCCGAGTTGGGGTTTTGTCCGTAGACCGCAAACACCAGCAAGCGCGGCTTTAAATCCGTCACGCGAGTCACGGCGCTGGCCAACGAGAGTTTTTCTGCGTCGCAATCGAGAATGGCCACACCAAAGCCCTTCGCGCGACAAGATTCAGCCAGCAACAAAGACCAAGTGGGGGGTTCGATCGCGGCGTACACAGGTGCGAGGTCCTGGTACGCTTTCGCAGAGGAATCCGGGTTAATGAACAGAACGTCCATGCTGCCTCTGCCTCAAATTACAAGTGGTGGAGTGGAGGAGGATCGAACTCCCGACCTTCGCATTGCGAACGCGACGCTCTCCCAGCTGAGCTACCACCCCATCGAAGCACATATTTTAACCCGAGGGCTCACTTTGCCGCAATGTACTTGGCTTGCACGCGACGCAGGACTCAGCGAACATAACGCGCCGAGCCAACGTGTTCGGTTTTTTTCTGTGTGCGGTGTGTGCATTTTTTCGTGGATGCATTTTCTCTTTGAGGCGAATTACGCTTGAACCTGCCAATTCTCGACCCACAGGTACTGCATCAATGCACCGACGGCGATCTGGCGTTGGCACAGGAAATTTATGTACAGTTTCTCGAGACCAGCAGCGAAGATGCGGCACACATCCGTGTTGGCCTGCAGTCCAACGATCTGCGGGCCGTATTTGAGGCAGCGCATCGACTCAAGGGATCGAGCCGCACGGTAGGCGCCCTGGCCATTGGTGCATGCGCCGAGCGTCTAGAAGAGTCCGCCCATGCGGACGATTTAGTGCGCGCAAAACAATATTTACCCGCGCTGATCGAAGCGCACACCGACTTACGCGCCGAACTCACGCGCTTGATTCAGACCCAGGGCTCGACGGGATCTTAAGTTGCATTGTCGCGCAGCAACTGCGCAAACACCTCGGGCGGCTGTGCCGCACTAAAATAAAAGCCTTGCATCCACTGCACACCACAACGCTGTAGCGCCGCACATTGCGCTGCAGTTTCCACGCCTTCAGCAATTGTTTGCAGCGATAAGGTTTGCGCCATGCCACAAATAGCCGAAATGATTGCAGTATCACCTGCGTCACCAGCGACATCACGCACAAAACTGCGATCGATCTTGAGTGCGCTGACCGGCAGACGCTTCAAATAAGACAACGCGGAATAGCCGGTACCAAAATCATCAATCCCAATTCGTACGCCGAGCGCTCGAATCGCGCGCAGCGTTTGAAGTGTGGACTCGCTAAAGTCCATTAAGCCTGTTTCGGTAATTTCGATGCGCAGTTGCTCCGGCGGGCAACCTGTGTCCTGCAAGATCCGTGTGATCGCCGCAGGTAAATCACGTTGCTGCACATGCGCACTACTCAAGTTGACGCTGACCGCAATGGCAGGTAGTCCTGCAAGCGTCCAGGCGTGAATTTGTTGGCACGCAGTCTGCAGCGCCCACTCGCCCATCGCAAAAATTAATCCCGTGTCTTCTGCCAATGGAATAAAAGCACTCGGCGCAATGAGTTCGGTGCCACGTTGCCAGCGCATCAGTGCCTCTGCAGCCACAATACGGCCCGAGCGCGCATCCACAATCGGCTGCCAGTGTAAACGTAGGTCGTTCTGTGCGACGGCTTTGCGTAAGTCACGCTCTAACTGCAGTTGCGCCACATCGTGCTGCGCTTGGTTAGATGCATACAAACGATGGGTATAGCGCCCGGCCGATTTTGCTGCAGCCCGCGCCGTACTCGCATGCGCCAACAAAATTTCTGCGCTATCCCCATCGAGCGGATAGCGCGCAATACCCACATTGGTGGCCAGCCAACATTCTTGACCTTGCACATGTATCACTGCACGCAACGCATCGATCATTTCTTGAGCAATCGCTGCGAGCTGCGTACTGTCCCCGGGCGCGGGTAATAGGGCCACAAATTCATCGGCACCAATACGGGCTAATTGCGCCTGATCGACGTCCACTTGGGCCCCAGGTACCACGCGTTTCAGCGTACGCGCTAAACGCTGCGCGACTTCACGTAACACCACGTCACCGCCCACGCGACCATACGTTTCGTTGATCAGAGTAAAGCGATCTACGTTCACGACCAACACCGCCAACGCACCGGCGTGCAACTTGGCGTGTTGAATCGCTTCGTCTAAAGAGGCACGAAAAAAATTTCGGTTCGGTAACCCCGTCAAGCCATCAAAGTCAGCGAGT
>CANIIA010000060.1 GCA_947467435.1 Betaproteobacteria bacterium | reverse complement strand
TGCCGCCTCGACGTGCATAGGATCAATGCCGTGCGCGCGACTCGACTCAACCTTAATATCGGGTCGTTGCGTTTGTAGTGCAGCCATCAACGCGATGTTGTGTGCGCCGCCTCCGCAGACGATCATGCGCGCGGGCCGTGCTGGCAATTGACCGTTTAAACTGCGCGCCACACTGTGCGCGGTGAGTTGTAATAACGTTGCCTGCACATCAATCGGACGAGGATCGCCATGCACAAATGTATCCAACCAGCGCATGTTGAAATATTCTCGACCAGTACTTTTGGGTGGCATGCGTTTAAAGTACGGATCTTCAAGTAACGCGTGCAAGAGTTCAGGTAAGCAAACGCCTTGTGCGGCCCAAGCGCCATCGCGATCAAAGTCGCAACCGAGGTGCGCATGGATCCAGGCGTCCATTAAGCCGTTGGCGGGGCCGGTATCAAACCCACTGACGATGCCTTGGCTGGGTAACAAGGTCACATTGGCAATCCCGCCGAGATTCAACACCACCCGCGATTCATTGGGATCTGCAAACTGCACCGCATGAAACGCGGGTAATAAGGGTGCGCCTTGTCCGCCGGCGGCAATATCGCGGCTACGGAAATCACTCACCACATCGATACCCGTCAATTCGGCCAGCAATGCGGCATGGCCAATTTGTACCGAGAATCCATCTGCAGGCTGATGACGAATCGTTTGACCATGACAGCCAATGGCCATCACATCGTGTGAGGTGAGTTGTGTGGATTGCAACAGGGCTTGCACAGCTTGGGCGTAATGCTTGGCGAGTGCCACACTGGCGAGACCCACACGCACGACTTCATTTTCACCTGGTGTACACAGCGCAATCAGTTCGTTGCGCAATGAATTGGTAAAAGCCAGGTGCGCATGGCCCAGCACAACAGGACGTCGCGTTTGTGTGCAGACCCATTCGGCGAGCACCGCGTCGACGCCATCCAAGCTGGTGCCAGACATCAGGCCGATATATCGACCAGGGCCTGGCTGTTTTTGCACGGTGTTATTCGAGGGCAGCGAGGTTGGTGTTCGCGAGCAAATCGAGCTGCGCTAACACCGGGCTCGCCGCGGCGACAAACGCCGCACGCTCATTTGCAGCGATAGGTAAGGCCGCAGGTAAAGCCACCGCCAATGGATTTCGTGCCTCACCCGCGATGCGGAACTCGTAATGGAGGTGCGGACCAGTAGCCCAACCAGTTTGACCGACTGCACCGAGGGTATCGCCTTGAGAAATACGTGCGCCCTTACGTAAGCCGGTCGCAAAACTACTTAAGTGCGCATATGCCGTGCTGTATTCGCCGCTGTGACGGATTACGACCATGTTGCCGTACCCTTCATGACGAGCAGCAAAATCAATCACGCCATCGGCGACGGCACGCACGCGCGTCCCGGTGGGGGCTGCGTAATCAATGCCGCGATGTGCGCGCCACTGCTGCATGATCGGATGCATGCGCAAACCAAATCCAGAAGAGATCCGAGAAAACTCAAGCGGTGAGCGTAAAAACGCTTTGCGAAGGTTCTTTCCCTCGGGGGTGTAATAGCCACCTCGACCATCAGCTGCTTGGAACCACACAGCGCGATAGCTTTTTCCTGCATTCACGAATTCAGCGGCAAGCACGCGTCCTGAACGTACCGGACGACCATCGAGCAAGTGTGTTTCGTAAACCACAGCAAAGCGATCATTGCGACGCAGATCACGGTGAAAGTCGATATCGCCACCGAATACCTCAGCCAACTGAATAGCCACGGCATCGGGTAGCCCAGCGGCGTCGGTGGCAGCAAACAAAGAGCTACGAATCGTGCCCGACTTCATGCTCAAGCGCGTTTCTTGCGCGCTGGGGGTTGCAGAAATATCGATGGCTTCTTCGGTCAGGCGAATCTGGGTGTGTGTGTCCGCCTTAGGATAAAAGCGCAGATGACGTAACACGCCCTCGAGTGTGACTTCGGCACTCACGGTCATGCCAGGGCGCAACGCAGTCAGTGGGGTGCGTGCATCGCGCTGTAAACGACGAACATCTTCGGCGCGCACACCCAAACGCGATAACAGCGTGGCAGGCGTGTCGCTGGATTGGAAGCGCTCTTCGCGAATCAGTGTCTCAGCGGGGGCCAGCGCCACTGGAGCGAGGGTGATCGCTTGCGCTTGGGCCACACCAAGTAACGGCGGCTCATCTTGCGGGACCGCGCTTAACGCCGCGATTACACCAAATGCGGGTAACGCCAGCACGAGACCAATGCGGGCAATACGCTGCGGCAACAGGGCGGATAGGATGGGCAAGATGGCGCGGTTCAGGATAGAATTTGCTTTTGTTTCATGGACCTGCTGGTGCTTTGTGGACCCGCAGGTGGACCGCAAGTTTAACAGAGTCGTCCTAAGCAAGCAGCGTAAAGATTGTTGCGACGCAATATGGACCGTATCCCCGCTTTATATCGAACTTTCTTATGACGGCCATCCCTGAAGCACTCGAGCTTATTAAACGTGGCTGCGAAGAATTGCTGGTCGAGTCGGAGTTGGTCGAAAAGCTCAAGACCGGCCGTCCTTTAAACGTCAAACTGGGGATGGATCCGACCGCGCCCGACTTGCATCTCGGGCACACCGTGGTGATTAACAAACTGCGCCACTTCCAAGATTTAGGGCATCACGTGCAGTTTTTGATCGGCGATTTCACCGGCATGATTGGTGACCCCACTGGCAAAAATCAAACGCGCCCACCACTGACGCGCGAGCAAATTCAAGAAAACGCACGCACCTACCAAAAGCAGGTCTTCAAGATTCTTGATCCAGAGCGCACCGAAATTTTGTTTAACTCGCGCTGGTCGGATCCTTTGGGGGCCGAAGGCATGATTCGGCTTTGTGCCCGCTACACGGTGGCGCGCATTTTAGAGCGCGATGATTTTTCTAAACGCTATAAGTCGGGTCAGCCGATCGCGATGCACGAACTGCTTTATCCATTGATGCAAGGTTATGACTCGGTGGCAATGAAAAGCGACATCGAATTGGGTGGAACAGATCAAAAATTTAATTTGTTGGTCGGCCGTGAACTACAAAAAGATTGGGGCCAAACGCCGCAGTGTGTGCTCACAATGCCGCTACTCGAAGGGCTCGACGGCGTGCACAAAATGTCAAAGTCATTGGGTAACTACATTGGGATCGATGAGCCGCCTGATGAAATTTTTGGCAAGTTGATGTCGATTTCAGACGAGCTGATGTGGCGCTATTACGAATTGCTTTCTTTTCGTCCGTTGTCGGAGATCACGACGCTGCGCCAAGCGGTGTTGTCAGGCCGTAATCCACGCGACATCAAGGTCATGCTAGGCCAAGAAATCGTGGCGCGGTTTCATGGGCAATCCGCAGCCGTCACCGCCTTAGAATCGTTTGAAGCGCGCTTTCGTCATGGCGCCTTGCCAGAAAACATGTCGCAAGTCTCTGTATCCGCTGGCGCTGATGGCTTGGCGTTGGTACAAGTACTAAAGCAAGCCGGACTCACCGCCAGCACTACCGAGGCGGTGCGCATGATCGAACAAGGCGGGGTACGCCTGGATGGTGCGCGGGTCGAAGATAAAGCCATGCGCTTATTTGCTGGGACCCAAGTTGTGGCTCAGGTGGGTAAACGTAAGTTTGCCCAAATTCAGGTGGATCGCGCCACTTAGACCGAGCGAATTGACACGCCGCGCGGCCCCCTCGTAAGATCCAGCGGCTTCAAGAGCGGCTTCATTCGTACCATCGACACCGACGGCGATCACGTCGTTATAACAAGGAGACACCATGCGCAGATTTACTCCGGGCGTTGCCCTGACCGCGTTCGCTGCTGCTTTGGCGATTGCGTCTTCGGCACTGGCGCAGCAGCCAGCACCCCGAACTCTCAAAATGCAATCCACCTGGCCGGCCAGTAGCACGCTGCAAGAAAACTTCAAGATGTTCGCCGAAAAGATGGACAAACTGACGGCCGGACAAATCAAGATCGAAGCCTTGGCTGCCGGTCAGGTTGTCCCCCCGTTTGAAATTTTGGACGCGACCGCAAAAAAAGTGATCGATGGTGGTCATGGTGTGGCGTATTACTGGATCGGTAAAAATCGCGCTGCGACGTTGTTTGCATCCACACCTGCAGGCCCATTTGGTATGGACCAGATGGACTTTTTAGGTTGGATGTATGAGGGCGGTGGTTGGGAGTTGTACAACGAGCTTTATCAAAAAGAGATGAAGCTCAACATCGTGCCATTTCCTGTCATGCCGTCCGGACCACAAGCATTTGGTTGGTTTAAGCGCCCCATTAAAAATCTGGCTGACCTCAAGGGCATGAAGTGTCGTCAGACGGGTATCGTCAACGATATCTTCACTCGCATGGGCATGACTACAGTCAATCTGCCGGGTGGAGAAATCATTCCTTCTGCGCAGCGTGGCGTGATTGATTGCGCTGAGTGGGTTGGTGGCGTTGAAGACTTACGCATGGGCTTTCATAACGTTTGGAAATACCACTACACCCCAGGCATGCATGAGCCGAGCGTGATCGCCGAAGTATTCTTTAATGGCGACGTGTGGAAATCGTTCACACCACAACAGCAAGACATCACGCGTGCTGCGGTGAACGATACGTTCATTCGTTGGTGGGTACGTTGGCAGAAACAAAATGCCGATGCGTTGAAAGAGATGCAGGAAAAGCACGGCGTGAAGGTGATGCGTACCCCACCTGATATCTTGACGGCCTTTTTGAAGGCTTGGGATGAGATGGCCAAAGAAGAAGCCGAAAAAAATCCGTTCTTCAAAAAAGTTTGGGACTCACAGCGTGAATACGCTTCGATCGTGGTTCCCGCCAAGCGCTTTATGACGCCGCCTTATTCGTTTGCTGCAAATTACTACTGGCCCGAAGTGTCAGGTGCACGTGCTGGCGCTGCCAAAGCCGCAGATAAAAAATAACGTATCTTTTTTTTGTGTTCTTCAAGGGCGACTTCGGTCGCCCTTTTTATTTATTCCTCTCTTTCTTTTGTTTACCAAATGAGGGGCCGCTTGATGTGATGTTGCATTGACCCCTGGTAAGTCCGACTCCTAGCATCGGTCGTTGCATTGGTTGCAATCAATCTAGGAGACCGCCGTGCATACTCAAGTGCTGCATAAAAAAAATCATTCGGCATCACCCACAAATCACATGCGTGCTCGCACCACGGTACCAACGGTGACATTACAAACCGGCGTGCTTGCGACACTGTTGCTGGTGAGCGTGCATCTATACGCGCAGAGCGCGACAAAAGCACAGCCCCCCGCCGTGCCCACAATGCAAGCGCAACCCGCAGGACCAGGCAAAGCTGCCGCTCCTGCGGCGCCGGCTGTACGCACCTTACGCATTCAGTCTGCGCGCCCGGCCGGTAATTTTGCTCAAGAGCATCTCAAGTTTGTGGGTGAGCGTCTTGAAAAGCTCACCGGCGGTCAGTTGCGCATCGAAACCATGTTTGCAGGCCAAGTCGTTCCGGCATTTGAAATTTTGGACGCTGCCTCAAAACGCATTATCGATGGTGGTCATTCGATCTCTTACTACTGGGTCGGAAAAAACAAAGCGACCGTGTTGTATTCAGGCCCACCTGGCGGTCCTTTTGGAATGGATCACACGGATTTTCTGGGCTGGATGTGGGAGGGTGGCGGTCAGCAAATGTGGACCGATTTGTATCAAAAAACCATGAAGCTCAATCTCGTGGTGTTTCCAGCGCACCCCATTAGCCCGCAAGCCTTTGGTTGGTTTAAGCGCCCGATTAAAGATCTGCGCGACTTTAAAACCATGAAGTGTCGGCAGACGGGCATCAATGCAGAAATTTTTAACCGCATGGGGATGCAGACGGTCGATATGCCGGGCGGAGAAATCCTTCCGGCGGCGCAGCGCGGGGTGATTGATTGCGCGGAGTGGGTGGGTGGTATCGAGGATTTACGCTTAGGCTTTCATAATGTCTGGAAGTTTCATTACACCCCCGGTGTGCACGAAAACAACACCATCGGCGAAATTTTTATTAACGCCGATGTGTGGAAAAGCTTGCCTGCGTTACACCAAGAGGCATTTCAGTCGGCGACTCGCGAAGCGTTTTTGGTCTGGTCCACGCGTTTTCAAAAACAAAATGCCGATGCACTAAAAGAGTTCCAAGAAAAACATGGGGTCAAAGTGCTGCGTACGCCGCCGGATATTTTGAATGCTTACTTAAAAGCATGGGATGGCCTCTCTGCAGAAGAATCGCAACGTAACCCTGCGTTTAAACAAACGCTCGATTCGCAGCGTGCTTGGGCGTCAGTGGTGGTGCCAGCAAAGCGCTTCATGACGCCACCGTACAACTTTGTTGCGAACTATTACTGGCCTGAAGCGGGCACGCGCGCGCAGGTCAAGATGATCGAAAAAAAATAACGCCGCTGCAGCGCTCGGGTTAACATATCTGCATGGATATGCAGATGTTCGATGCGCTGATCGACCGACGCGAAACCGATAGCGTTCGTTGGGATAAGTACGCGGGTCGTGATGTGATTCCGCTGTGGGTGGCGGACACCGACTTTCGTGCGCCGCCTGCGGTGATCGATGCTTTGCAAGCGCGTGTCGCGCATGGTGTATTTGGTTACACCGCACCGCCTGCTGCGTTGCTCGAGGCGATCGTCGCGCGTATGCAACGCTTATACGCCTGGACCATCCAACCCGAGTGGGTGGTATTTTTGCCCGGTGTTGTCTCTGCTTTGTACATGGCCGTGCAACGATTAACCACACCGGCGCAACATGTGCTGAGCCCAGCACCAGTGTATTACCACGTGTTCCGTGCAGCGCAAACCGCGCCGCGTGCTTACACCGATGTACCAATGGTGCAAGTTCAGGGGCGCTGGGTGTGGGACGAAGACGCGCTGGCGGCAGCGGTCACACCGGACACGCGTTTATTGATGTTATGCAATCCGCATAATCCGGGTGGGACCGTATTTACACGCGAGGAATTGTCGCGATTAGCCACCTTCGCAGCACGACATGATCTATTGATCGTATCGGATGAGATTCATTGTGATCTGATACTTGAGCCAAGTGGTATGCACGTACCGATCGCAAGTTTGTCGCCAGAAATTTCGCAACGGGTCGTGACCTTGATGTCTCCTTCTAAGACGTTCAATATCGCAGGCAGTGGAATGGCTTATGCCATTATTGAAGACCCTCGCTTGCGTACAGCGTTTTCGTTTGATCTCAAAAAGACAGTGCACGACGCATCGTTGTTTGGTTACACCGCAGCGTTGGCGGCGTATCAAGATGGAGCGGATTGGCTGCGCGCGCAGCTTGCGTACCTACGTGTGAATCGTGATCTGCTTACAGCGACCGTGGCACGCTTGCCTGGTGTGCAGATGGTGCATCTGGAGGCCACCTACCTTGCGTGGATCGATTGCAGCGGATTGGGTGTGGCTGACCCACAGGCATTATTTTTGGCGCATGGATTGGGGTTGTCTCCAGGCGTGGATTTTGGTGCACCTCAGTATGTGCGTTTTAATTTTGGAACGCAGCGCGCGCGTTTAGAGACGGCCTTGCAACGATTTGAGCGTGCGGTGCGCGCCGCGCAAGCTTAATCTGTCTGCGCGCTTGTAGATATTCGACGGCGTAGCGTTTTTGCACGCTGTAGTACGCGCGTTAGTTTGTGATCTTGTACGCCGAGCACTTGCATGTGTTGCAAAGTGTTGTCGACGTACGTGATATTGGCGCCGCGTTTGCCACGCCCTTGAGCCACCAATTGTGCCGTTTGTTCAAGTGACAATCCGTGCGCGAACTGTGTGTGATCTGGATTGGCGGTAAAAGTGAGCGCGTGCACGCGCTGACCATGCACCGAGTCGTCGCCACGTAAAGTCACAGGCACAAAACGCGGTTCGTACACCAGGTTCAACATTTCGCGATCCCATAAGGTGCGCAGCGCCTCTTTTGCATCAGCGCGATGCACGCGAAACGCAATGCCATGACAGGCGCCACCAGAGCGCAAGCCCAACACGAGTCCTGGGCGTTGTGGTGTGCCGCGATAATGGGTTGAGTAAATACACAGCGCGCGGTGGTAACCACGCAAGAGCGCAGGATGCGCTGCGGTATTTGGAAAATCTGGAGACCACATCAGAGAGCCATAGCCAAACACCCATAAGGTGCCCGGTGGCACCTGCGTTAAAAAACGCAGGTACGCGGCTTCAACCGCATGACGTTGAGTATGTGAAAGAGACCGAGCCATCGCGCAATGATTATAAAGTCAAGCCAGCGCGTTAGAATCGCAAAATAAATGCGAGGTTGAGCCATGAAATCACTGCGTCGACCACCGATAGTGGGTCGTTTTTTAGCTGAAGAGGTGGCGCTTGCTTCGCGCAATAGCGGTATGCCGCTGGAGGCCTTGCGCTACGACGTCACGCCAGTGGGCCTGCATTATTTGTTGATCCATTTTGATATCCCGGCTGTTGAAGCCGCGCAGTGGACGTTACCGATCTTGGGTTGCGTCGATCATCCAACAACATTCAGTCTGGCTGATTTGCAGGCGTTACCGCAACGGACCGTGCGTGTCACGCTCGAATGTGCAGGCAATGGTCGAGCGCAGTTAACGCCGCGCAATGCCTCAATGCCTTGGGTCGAAGAAGGTGTGTCGACAGCCGAATGGACCGGCACACCGTTGGCTGAGGTCCTTAAAAAAGCGGGGCTACAACAGTCAGTCTGTGAAGTGGTGTTTACTGGCGCAGATATTGGAATCGATCGCGGCGTTGAGCAGACCTATGCGCGCAGTTTGCGCGTGTCCGATGCGCTGCATCCCGATGTGCTACTTGTTTGGGCGATGAATGGTCAACCGTTGTTGCCGCAACACGGCGCCCCGATGCGACTCATCGTACCGGGTTGGTATGGCATGGCGAGCGTGAAATGGCTGTCTAAGATTGAGGCCGTGACACAACCCTTTCAAGGCATGCAGCAAGTGGTGGGTTATCACTTTCGTGCTCAACCCGAAGACGCTGGCGTGCCATGTACGCAGATTCGTGTGAACGCATTGATGGTGCCGCCAGGCATCCCAGATTTTTTTTCGCGTCAGCGTTTTTTAAAACCTGGTCTGGTGAACATTCAGGGACGCGCTTGGTCCGGTGGTGGGGTGCCGATCACGCGCGTGGAGTTCGCGGTCAATGGACAATGGCGCGATGCCCAACTACACCGCGCCGAGGCCTCACCGTGGGCATGGCGTGGTTGGTCCTGCGATTGGCAGGCTAGCACTGGCACACATGTGCTAGCTGTTCGCGCCACCGATGCCAACGGACACGTCCAACCCGATCAACCCGTTTGGGATATCGCAGGTTTTGGCAATAACGGCATGCAAACAGTCACGGTTCAGGTAAACGCTGCAACGCAACAATAAGCTCGGCATGAAACGAGCAGTGCCGTTGCGTTTCGAATAATGCATCGACTTGCGATTCTGTTACCCACGCATGCGTACTCCTTGGTAAGTTTGTCGACCTTGGGTTGCCTATTCGCCCACTCATCGCGCTGCTATAGCCAGCGCACACACTGACATGGAAGGACAGTCAATGAGCGCCACACCTGTGGACTGGGCTTTGGCCGTACACAACACGCTCACGCAAGCTGGCGTGAAGATGGTGGGTTACGTTCCTGATGGCGGACACAAGCGATTAATCGAGTTATGTCACGCCGATGCCAATATGAAAACGGTGGTGATGACCACCGAAGAAGAGGGCGTGGGTTTAGTCGCTGGCGCTTGGTTGGGTGGAGAGAAATCAGCCTTACTCATGCAATCGAGTGGCGTGGGTAACATCATTAATTGCTTGGGCATGATTGCGGAGTGCCGTTTTCCGATGGTGGCGCTCATCACCATGCGCGGTGAATTAGGTGAATTTAATCCGTGGCAAGTGCCAATGGGACAAGCCACGCGCGAAGTTTTAGAGTCGATGGGAGTGATTGTTGAGCGCGCGAATACGGCGGCAGAAGTCGAGCCCGCAGTGAACGCTGCGCTGCGGTTGGCCTACAACAGTTATTGCGGCGTGGCAGTGCTGATCTCGCAACGTGTGATTGGTATTAAAAGTTTTCAAGAGCAGGTGAACCAATGAGCGCTTCGATGAAACGACGCGATGTGGTCAGCACGTTGTTGGCCAATCGTGGGGATTTACTGGTGGTCACTGGGTTAGGTTCAACGACGTGGGATGCAGCTGCTGCGGGCGATCATCCGCTCACGTTTCCGCTGTGGGGTGCGATGGGTAACGCGGTGATGGTTGGCTTGGGTTTAGCACTCGCCCAACCTCAGCGCCGCGTGCTGGTGATTACTGGTGATGGTGAGTTGTTAATGGGCATGGGCTCGTTGGCGACGGCCGCTGTGCAACAACCCGCCAATTTATCGATCGTCTGTATTGATAACGAGCACTTTGGTGAAACCGGTATGCAACGCACGCACACAGCGCATGGCGTTGACTTGGCTGCAATCGCTAAGGCCTGCGGTATTCAACACGCGCGTGTGGTGCGTGAGGCCAGTGAATTACCCGCCTTAGTCACAGATACGCGCACGCATCCAGGATTATTTTTTGCGCAAGTGAAAGTCGTTGCCGAAAAATTGGTGCTCACTTTGCCACCCCGCGATGGTGGTTTGCTCAAGGCGCGGTTTCGTCGTGCCTTGCTCGGGGAGTTGGCTGATACCCAATGAGCACGGTGGCTGATCGACAGTCGCAACCAACCGCGTGGGTCGGCCAGCCGCTACCACGTAAAGAAGATCGTCCATTGCTCACGGGTCGTGGTCGGTTTATGGACGATCTCGAACCAGTCGCGGGTTTGCGTCATGCAGCGATTCTGCGTTCGCCGCATCCACACGCAAAAATTCTTGCGGTGGATGTCACGCGCGCACAAGCCCTGCCAGGTGTGGTGGCTGTGGTGACCGGCGCACAGATTGCACAAGTGGCCGGCATTATTCCGAGCGTAGTGCGCTCGAAAATTCGCTATCAAGTCTGTGCCACCACCAAGGTGCGTTATGCCGGTGAACCTGTGGCAGTCGTCGTCGCTGAAAACCGATATATCGCCGAAGACGCACTCGAGTTGATCGAGGTTGATTACGAGCTCTTACCGGGCGTGGCGTATTTAGAAGATGCTATCGCACCCGATGCGCCACTGCTTTTTGAGGAAGCCGGTAGCAACATTGCGCAGGAGCGGCAGTTTAAGTATGGCGATCCAGACGCAGCGTTTACAAGTGCTGCGCATACGTTTCGGTATGACTATCGTTTCCCGCGTTCGATTGCCACGCCAATGGAAACCTTTGGGGTGATCGCGCACTTTGAAGAGTCGCCTGATCGTTACACCATCTGGTCAAATTTTCAGGGGCCGTTTGTTCTGCAACCGTTAATGGCGAGCGCGTTAAACGTTGCAGGTAATCGCTTGCGCTTGATTACACCACCGAATGCCGGCGGAAGTTTTGGCATCAAGCAAGCGGTGTATTCGTACATGGTGTTGTTGGCTGCGGTCTCGCGCATTGTGGGTGTGCCAATTAAGTGGACTGAAGACCGGTTGGAACATCTCATGGCTTCATCGAGCGCAACCGATCGCATGGGTCATGTCGAAGCTGCGTTCACCGACGCGGGCGAGCTGATTGGGTTGCGCTTTCGTAATGTCGTCAATTTAGGCGCTTATATTCGCGCCCCAGAACCGGCATCGGTGTATCGCATGCATGCGGCATCGAATGGCGCGTATCGGGTAAAGAATCTGGCGATTGAAAACGTGTTGGTGGTCACCAATCGTCAGCCAGCAGGATTAAATCGTGGGTATGGCGGGCCGCAATTTTATTTTGCGCTCGAGCGCATCATGGAGATTGCAGCGCGTAGTTTAGGCATCGATGTTGCTGAAATTCGTCGTCGCAATTTAATTCAGCGCGAAGAATTTCCGTATACCTGCCCTGCGGGCGCAGTGTATGACGCAGCCGATTACGCGGCGTGTTTAGATGAAACCTTGCGTTTAGCCGATTACCCTGCGTTGCTCGCGCGACGGGCCGCGGCACGCGCTGCAGGTAAACGCTTTGGGATTGGTTTTGCCATCGGCGTGGAGCCGTCTGGTTCGAACATGGCCTACGTGGGTTTGGCGCAAACGGCAGAACAACGTAACAAGGCCGATCAAAAATCCGGCGCCAATGCGTCGGCCACCATCGCGCTTGATCCAGGTGGCGGTGTCACGGTGCAAATCGATAGCACACCGCATGGCCAAGGCCACGCGACGGTGGTTGCGCAAATCGTGGCGCAAGAATTGGGTTTAGATCCACAAGAGATCGATGTGCTCACCGAAGCCGACACCCAGCGTATTGCCTGGAGTATTGCTTCAGGAAATTATTCGAATCGTTTTGCTTCCGCAGTCACCAGTGCCGTGTTGGTTTGTGCGCAACGCATCGCAGAAAAATTAAAGACCATGGCGGCCGAAACATTTGCGGTGCAGCCCAGTGACATTGAATTAATCGGTGGCGCAGCCCGTGTGCGAGCGCATCCCGAACAAGCCATCGGTGTCGCTCGATTAGCGGCGCGTGCGCATTGGAATCCAGCGGGTATGCCCGGTGCGGTAAGTGCCGGCATGCATGAAACCGTTGTGCTGGATGCGCCATCGCTGACCAGTCCGGATGATCAAGATCGAATTGCTTCTGCGATGACGCATGGCTTTGTCGTGGATTTAGCAGCGGTTGAAATCGATCCGGCCACTGGGCGTGTTGAGATCGTCAAGTACGTGTCAGTGCACGATGTCGGCACGATGTTGAATCCGTTGATTGTCGAAGGACAAATTCATGGCGGATTTGCGCACGGTCTGGGTGCTGCGCTATACGAAGAATTGATTCACGATCGTGCGGGCAACTTTGTGTCGGGGACGTTTGCCGAATACTTGTGTCCAACCGCGCCCGAGATGCCTCAACTCGACATTGGGCATGTGTGTACTCCCACGCCAGTCAATCTCACTGGTGCCAAGGGTATGGGCGATGGCAGTTCGATGCTAGCGCCCGCCGCGTTAGCCAATGCCGCGGCCGATGCATTAAATCGCGAAGATATCGAATTGCCTTTGTCTTTAAATCGCGTATGGGAGTTAGCCAATGGGCACGCCATCACGCGTAGTGGTCGTTATGGACCGCAACAAAAAAATTCAGATGAGCAACAATTACCGGGGGCCTTACAAGGTGAGGGCAGCGCGTTACTCGCGTTAGGTCCGCAACAAGTATGGGACAGTTTGCTCGATGCCAATGTGCTTGCTGCCGTGGTGCCTGGATGCAAGCGCTTTGAGCGCGTGGGCGCCGATCGCTACGAAGCCGATGTCAGTATTGGTGTCGCTGGTATCCGCGGTGTGTACGCAGCAAAAGTGCGAATGGATGAACAACACGCGCCCGAGCAGATGCGCATTAACTTTCAAGCCACCGGGAAATTAGGTAACGGACGCGGCGCAGCGTTGGTGCGTTTGCAGCCTGAGGGCACGGGCACGCGTTTGCATTATCGCTATGGCGCAGATGTCGGCGGAACCGTTGCCGCTGTCGGTAGTCGAATGTTGGGTTCCGTGACGGGCGTGTTGATTGGTCAGTTCTTTAAAGCCTTTGAGCGCCATGCGCTTGGACCCACATCACGCAGTTGGTGGCAACGTGTGATGCATGCAATGGGTTTTGGAGACCACGCATGAAGCCAGTGGCGTTTGAATATTGTCGCCCGGACACGCTGGCCGAAGCGGTGCAGCTGTTACAAACGTTTGGTGCTGAGGCGAGTTTGCTCTCGGGTGGAATGTCGTTGGGTGCGATGCTCAACATGCGTTTAGTACGACCCACAGCGCTGATTGATTTAAAACGTGTGCAGGGCCTGGACACGATTGAATACCACACACAGGCTGTGCGTACCGGCGCCACGCTTAGACAAGCTGACGCATTAAACGATGCCAAATTAATGGCCAGTTTGCCGTTACTCGCGCTGGCGCTACCTTGGGTCGGCCATTACCAAACGCGTAACCGCGGCACGCTGGGTGGTTCGGTGGCGCATGCCGACCCGAGTTCAGAAATTCCTTTGGTCTTACTCACGTTGGGTGGTGAAGTGGAGTTGCAGTCTGCGCGTGGCGTTCGTCGTGTGGCTGCACAAGATTTTTTTCTCGACATTCTGACCACCGCGCGCGCGCCGGATGAGTTAATCAGCGCC
>CANIIA010000059.1 GCA_947467435.1 Betaproteobacteria bacterium | reverse complement strand
CACTGTGGGTGGACACGCCTATGGTTGGGTGTATCCCGGACCAATGGGTTCGGTGCTCACGCCCGCCTATGTTGGTGTTGAAAATGCGCTCGACTTACCGCACGCAGCCACCTTGTGCGGGGCGTGTCATGTGGCGTGCCCGGTACGCATTCCGTTGCCTGATTTATTACGTACGCTGCGCGAACAACAAGTCGAACGCAAACTGCGCCCGTGGCGTGAACGTGCTGGGTTGGTGTTATGGCGTTTTGTGGCGCAACGTCCAATGCTGTATGCCGCCCTGAGTGGACTGGCTGCCCGCGTATTGCATTGGATGGGCGGACGTGATGGCCTGATTCGGTCGATGCCTGGTGCACCCGGATGGTCAATCGGGCGAGAGATGCCCGCACCGGCGGGACAAACTTTCCGAGCCCAGTACGCAGCACGTCAACACGCCCAGCGTTAACAGCATCTGCGTTTTGTGTTGTGTCATCGGTATCGCTGACGATGACGCGGTTTTGTTCGCACGGATGTTGTAAGTGCGTGCGCATGTTCTTACTATGTTTGCTGGCGCAAAGCACGTAACGCAAAGCGTGCTGGATCGAGGGCGCGCACCAGATGCGCTTCAAGTGGCAGCGGTTCGGCTTCGAGTTCGCTAGCTAATAACTCCGCGAGTAATCCATTCCATACAATGCCTCGTGATGCGTAGCCAGTGGCGATATGTAGACCAGGTATACGCGGGACGACTCCGCTTTGAATGACATGTTCTGCTTCTGCATGCATACGTACGCGATCGATCGCGCCGCCAAGTAAAGGCAGTCGATCAACGCTAACGCAACGCACTCCAGCGCGTCCCGAGAGTGTGGTGGGATCGAGTGCGGTGGTGTGTGTGGGAAGTAAGCGCGTTAGATGGGATAAATTTTCTGCGTGACTTTCTGCGCGCGTGGTGGTGTCTAGATCATTGAGATCATAGGTCGCACCTAATACGCACTGTCCATCAATGGCAGGCAGTAGCATCGTCCCGCGCAACAACACATGATCTCTCTGCGGCAAGGTGTGTGCCGGCACATAGCTCACTTGCCCTCGACTGTGTTGCAGCGTGAAGCCTGGGTTTGGTAGCAGTCGATGGATGTCTGCGGCGTTGGCTAACACGACATGCGGCGCTTCAACGATCAACGCACCGTGTGGGTCAAATAAGCGCCATACATTGGATACGCGTTGCATCGAGGCGACCGTGCCATGCAAACGCGTCTGAATGTTTGGGTGTCGCGTGAGGGCGTGCGTCAGACTCGTCGGACAGAGCCAACCGGCTTGCGCAAACCACAAGCCCGCAACATGACTCGGCGCACTGTGAGGGGTTGGTCGTTCGTTTGCCTGCACAAAACGAACGTAGTTTTCTGGAAAATGGCATTCCGCGATCGCGGCACGTTGCGCGCACGCTTCATCGGCGTGTCGTGCCATCTGTAATACACCGCACGCTGACCAGCGCACTTGCGGTAACTGAGACCACAGTTGTAATCCATACAAAAATGCCGCTCGAGTGAGACGCGCCATCACGCTGTCATCACGCGTCACCATTGGATGAAAAATGCCTGCAAGATTGCCCGAGGCGCCTTGCGCAAGCGCGGCATGTTGATCAATTAAGGTCACCTTCCAACCGCGCGCGGCTAAGCGCGCACTCACCGCAGCACCCGCTAAGCCCGCGCCAACAATCGCTACCGAACGTTGTGGCGGTGGTGCAATCATCACCGGTCGACTTGAGCGCGATGCGATGCGTTGCGCTTGTAGTCGTGACGCTGTGTGTCGATGACCAGTCTGTTGCTCAACAGCGCAGCCTGCGGCACGCAGCGCTGCAACAACGGACGGATCGACGCAGTGTGAAGCGAGCCATGCGTCGGGGGTGCATAAGTGCACGAAGCGACGCAGTACGTTGGGTGTCCACATCTGCGGATCTTTTTCTGGCGCATGACCATTGAGATAAACGGCGTCGGCTTGCACGCGCAGTTCAGGTGCCGCGGATTGCGCGTTGGCAAATACCAAGGTCAAGGTGACACGCTGGTTGTCAACGTGCAGGCGATGCGTGCCGCTCACCTGCATGGGCCAAACGCTACGCAGTCGTGCAGAGAGTGCGTGTAACGTCGAAAAATAAGCATGTAAGCGCACCAAATCGTCGAGATGAAATGGATGCGGTTCAATGGCCACGTAATGCAGTTGCTGTGGGCGCGCGGGATCCTCACGCCAGGCTTGCCAAGTGGCGAGAAAATTTAATCCAAACCCAAAGCCGGCCTCCAGCACCGTCCAGCGGGTTCGGTCTGCCCAGCCCGATTGGGTGTGCGTACCGGCAATAAAGCGATGCTGTGCGCGTTGCAGTGCGTGATCCGAGACGTCGAGCACCACCCCCAAGGGCGAGGCGATGGCTTCACCTTGCGCGGTGAGGGACAACGTGGCGGGTGTGCAGGAAATCGGTTTCAACGTGAATGTGAATGAACAGGTGAACGGGGTGCAGACGCAAGGCCGTCATCGTACCTAGAATGTCGTGATGATGAAGATCACCCACTACCGTTTGCAGTGTTATCGCCTGCCATACCATCGTGAGGTGGTGTGGGCCAATGCCACCGAACACGCTGGCACGTACGCGGTGTTAGCGTTGTGTGATGACCTAGGCGTATGGGGCGTGGCTGAAGGCACGTTAAAAGCCCGCTGGAGTGGGGTGTCTGCGCGTAGTGTGATGGCTGCATTCGAGGATGTGTTGTTGCCCGCGCTGCAAGAGGCGCCATTTGCTGGCGTCGCAGGTGCACGTGCCCGCTTGGCGGGTATTCCGGAAAATCGATTGGCCAAAGCCATGATCGATAGCGCGCTTTGGCAGATCGAAGCGCAGCATGCGCAGCAACCGCTTTGGCAGTACTTGGGTGCGAGCACGCCCGAGGTCTCTCTGACTTGGGCGTTAACGCGCCAACCCCCCACGCACATGGCGAACGAAGCAGAACGCATGTGTGCCCGTTACGGCTTTAAAACACTCAAAGTGAAAGGCGGGCAGGGCCTAGAGACCGATTTAGCAGCACTCGCGGCGATTCGACAGGCGGTGGGTGATGCGGTGTATTTATATGTCGATGCCAACAGCGCTTATCCCACACATGAGGCGTTGTCTTATGTGCAAGCGTTGCACGCGGCCGGTGTCGGCGTGGCCGAAGATCCGGTACCAATTCAGCCGGACGCAGACTTTACGCAATTACAGGCGCGATCGCCGCTACCGATTTTGGTCGATCGACGTTGCGCGAGCGTGGATGATGCACGTGCATTGATTGCCTGCGGCGCCAAGGCGTTGTCGACCAAACCAGGGCGCATTGGCGTCAGCGAAGCGCGCGAGATCGGCACGCTTTGCGCAGCGGCTGGTGTGCAAGTGGCCGTGGGTTTATATGCTGAAAGCGCGCTGGGCACATTGGTCAGCTTGCAGTACGCTGCGGCCGTACCATTGGCACAGCGGCTCGTCAGTGCGGAGTTAACGTTTTATTTGGAGCTACAAGCGCAAGTCACCGATGATCTGCCACAGATTACCGATGGTCATTTACGTTTACCTGACACCACGCATCTGGCCGCAGCGATCGATTGGGCGCGCGTGGCTCGTTTTGCAATTTGATTGACCCACTTTTGATTTGTGATGATGCGATATCTCAACGAACACTTTGTGCCGTACGACGACAACACGCAACCCACGTGGCGCGTGTCCGGTTATAAAGAAACCTTGACGCGCACACCGAACGAAGCCTTGCTCACTCGACCCAAGACATTGAGCGAACGCGTGGGTCCGGTACGCATCGAAGAAAAATTGATGCCTGCGTGTGTTGATTTCGAACACACACAAACCCAAGCGCAAGGCCAACGTATTTATTTGCGCGGACGTGTATTGGATTCGGATGGCTCGCCCGTGCGCGGTGCAGTCCTCGAAATTTGGCAAGCCAATGCCAGTGGTCGATATCGACATGCCATGGATGCCACCAACCCCAATCCCCTTGACCCACATTTTGATGGTGCGTTTCGTTTATGTACCGATGCGCGTGGTGAATTTGCATTGCGCACAATTAAACCGGGTGGATATCCGGTGCCGCAACATCCGGAGCGTTGGTGGCGACCGCCGCATATTCATTTTTCGGTGTTTGGTGATGGCTTTGCCAGCCGGTTGGTCACGCAAATGTATTTCCCGGGTGAGCCGCTTAACGCACAAGATCGAATTCTGCATTCGGTGCCCGATGCGCAAGCACGTGCGCGTTTGATTGCCCAGCCCATGCCGATGCAAGCGGTGCCGCAAACCGATCACTTGGGATTTTGTTGGGATGTGGTGATTCGCGGCGCCCAACAAACGCCCATCGAGCAGACAGACACCCATGCAACAAATCACCGAACAAACAGCGAAACAAACAGCGAAACAAACGGCGGGACACCCCAATGGCGCTAAGGGATCACCCAATCGCTGCGCAGTCCGAGGTGCCCACCGCAAGTGCCACCGTTGGCCCGTTTTTTCCGGCGCATTTTATTGGCGCGACTGATCATGATTTAACGCGACGTCATCCCCAGGGTGCGCAAGCACAGGGCAACATGATCTATGTCACGGGCCGGGTATTTGAAGCAGCGCGTGTGCCGCGTTGGAACACCATCATCGAGATGTGCCAAGCCGATGCACAAGGCATCTACGCCCATCCTGCCGATCCGAGGCACGCACAAGCCGACCCACACTTTATGGGCTGGGGCCGGTGCGCGACCGATCAAACTGGTGCGTTTTCTTTTTTGACGGTGATGCCATCGGGTTATGTGGATCCGCTGACGCAAGCAAAGCGTGCGCCGCATTTGGAGTTGTCGGTGAGTGGATCTGGTTTGATGCGACGTTTGCGCACCACGCTTTTTTTTGCAGATCTCGTCGATAATACACACGATCCTGTCTGGACAGTGGTGCCACCAGCGCGCCGAGATGCGTTGTTGTTGCGTTCGGTGGCACCGATTGCACAGGTCCCGTGTTGGTCGATCGATCTGGTCTTGCAAGGCGAAAGTGAGACGCCGTTTTTTGTTGATTGAGTCGATGACGCTGCAGCGTTTTACGGTGTTTATTTCTCGGTTTTTTTTGTAGGTCACAAGAAAGGTGATTGCCATGAGCGCCCCCGCCAAACAAGTTGTTTCGCATTGGATCAATGGTCAAGCCGTGATCCCTTCCGGTTCACGCATGGGAGAGGTGTTTAATCCAGCGACAGGCGCGGTTGCGCGACACGTACCTTTGGCCGATGTGGCCACAGTTGATGCCGCCGTTCAAGCGGCGGCTGCGGCCTTGCCTGCATGGCGCGATGCGCCGCCCTTGCGTCGTGCCCGCGTGATGCAAAAATTTTTGCAGCTCATGCAAGCACACCAAGAAGAGTTGGCTGCATTGGCGTCAGCCGAGCACGGAAAAACTTTGCCCGATGCTTTGGGTAGTGTGCAGCGTGGCATCGAGGTGATTGAGTTTGCCTGCGGCATTCCCCATTTACTCAAAGGCGAGTATTCGGAAAACGTTGGCTCGGGAGTGGATTGCCACACGGTGCGTCAAGCGGTGGGCGTATGCGCAGGGATTACCCCGTTTAATTTTCCGGTGATGGTGCCGCTGTGGATGTTTCCTGTGGCGATTGCTTGCGGCAATACGTTTGTCTTAAAGCCCTCAGAAAAAGTGCCTTCCTGTTCGTTGCGCATGGCGCAGTTGTTTCAGCAAGCCGGGCTACCCGATGGCGTGCTGAATGTGGTGCACGGAGATAAAGTTGCTGTCGATGCATTGTTGACGCATCCGGGTGTCTCTGCGGTTTCATTTGTGGGTTCAACGCCAATCGCGAAATCGATTTACGAAACTTGCGCACGTCACGGTAAGCGAGTGCAGGCTTTGGGTGGTGCAAAAAATCACGCAGTGGTTTTACCTGATGCAGATATGGCGTTTACTGCTGATGCGTTGATTGGCGCCGCGTACGGTTCAGCCGGTGAGCGTTGTATGGCGATTTCTGCGGTGGTCGCGGTGGGTGCTGCAGCCGATCCGATCGTGGCGCAATTAAAAAAGAGAGCGCTGGCCATCAAGATTGGACCTGGCGATGCCGATGGCATGGACATGGGGCCGTTGGTCACAGGAGTACATCGCGATAAAGTCAAAGGCTACGTTGATCTTGGCGTTAAAGAGGGCGCGCAGTTGATCGTGGATGGCCGGGCGCATGTGGTTAAAGGACACGAAAACGGATTCTTTATTGGCACCACCTTGTTTGATCAAGTCAAACCAACGATGGGCATTTATAAAGATGAAATTTTTGGCCCAGTGCTGATCGTGTTGCGCGTGGACACACTCGAAGAGGCGATCGCGTTGGTCAATGCCAATCCGTATGCCAATGGCACGGCCATATTTACCGAATCAGGCGGTGCAGCGCGACGCTTTGAAAATGAAATTCAGGTCGGCATGGTTGGTGTGAATGTCCCCATCCCTGTCCCTGTGGCGTTTTACTCGTTTGGTGGCTGGAAAAATTCTTTGTTCGGCGACTTACATGTGCACGGAACAGAAGGCGTGAAGTTTTATACCCGAACCAAAGTGGTGACCACGCGTTGGCCAAAGCAAGACACGCCCGCAGCGGGCTTTCATATGCCCACACTGGGTTAATGCGGCGCGTGTGTTGAGGTGCTTATGTGGCTTACGTGGCACGCGCATCGCGTTCGTCGTGAGTCTTTGGAGTGTGCTGGCGGGGTGTGAACTGCCGATGCATTTTTTGCGCGACGCGCCGCAACCGCCGTCGCGCTCGCCATCGGCCGGTGCTGTCGAGCCACGCGTGACCGAGCAAATTCGTGTGCAGCGCGACGCACTACAAGCGCGTGTTGAGGCGTTGTTGGCGCGCGAACGCGGCCAGATCAATCGATATCACTTACGCAAAGCCGCGGGTTGGGTTGGCTTTGCCGATGAGGCCGCATTACGCGAGGATCGAATTGCCGCAGACGAGGCGCTCGAGCAAGCCGCCTCGATTGCGCGCGATGTCTTCGAGGGAAAAACGCTTTCATTACGCACCTGGCAGATTCGCGGTGTGCAGCGGGTGCGCTTGTCATGGTGGCGCGAAGTCGAGGACTGGAAAGAAGGGTTGCAACAAGGCTGCGCGGGGGAGGCCTTGGCCGAATTTGAAATCGGATTAATGCGTCTTGGTTACGTGCAATTCCTCACCGGTGAGACAGGCGCGGCGCCGGTCTTGAAAGAAGTCGAAGCGCAGCGTGAGGCCGCCCGACAAGCAGCTGCCGATTGTGCACGCGCGCAAGTAGCGCAAGCCGAAGCCACGCAATTAAGAAAACATCGTCTGCCAATCGAAATGCAGCGAATTCGAAGCGCGGATTTATTTCGTCCAGGCAGTGCGTTGTTAGAGCGTGATGCACAGCGCGCACTGGATGCGCTGGCCACCCGCTTGAAAACCACGCCGCTATTGTTTCGTGTGCGAATTGTTGGGCATGCCGATCGCCATGAGGTACTCAAGCCACGACAAGACGCCAAACGCTTGTCCTTGGCACGCGCCCAAGCATTGCAAAAAGCCTTGGTCTCGCGCGGTGTCGATGCGCGTCTGATCGCGCTCGAGGCAATGGGCGATCGCCAACCGCTAGCGAAGTGCCCAACGAAGCAGGCTGCCAAATTGCGCGCCCGATGCGAAGCAAAAAATCGACGTGTCGAGCTGGAGTTGGAGCGCTTACTGCCGAATCGGCTGCCCGACGAACCGAAGCCCTGATAGCGCCGCTTGGCGGGAGGGTTGGGCGCCGCCGCTGCGATCGCCTACAATATCTAGTAGGGCGCGCCGCTGGATTGACTAGGGCTAGCGCCCACTCTCCGTTCCCTTCTTGGTTTATCAGGTGCTTCACGCATGTCTAAAAAAGCAGTGTATGACGCTTCTTCCATTCAGGCCCTCAAAGGCCTGGAACCCGTGCGGCGCATGCCCGGGATGTATACCCACACCATTCATCCGCTACACATCATTCAAGAGGTGATTGATAACGCCGTCGATGAGGCGCTCGCCGGTTTCGGCAAACGCATTACGGTGAGTGTTTTTAAAGATGGCTCGGTGCAAGTCGAAGACGAAGGTCGCGGTATTCCGGTCGACATCCATCCGGTTGAAAAAAAACCGGCGGTGGAGATGGCCTTCACCATGTTGCATGCCGGTGGCAAGTTCGCCAAAGCCACTGACTCGGTCTATCACATCTCGGGTGGATTACACGGGGTTGGGGTGGCGGTCACCAACGCGCTCTCCACACGGCTTGAGGTGGCGGTGTATCGCGATGGTGCATGTCATCGCATCGCCTTTGAGGGCGGTGAGTTGGTGAGCAAATTAAAAAGCGAAAAGCTCAAAGAGCGTCGCAGCACAGGGACCGTGGTGCGCTGTTGGCCGGATCAAAAGTACTTTGATGGTCCGAATATCCCGATGGGCGAGCTCGAGCACATTGTGCGTTCGAAGGCGTACTTGTTGCCCGGTTTATCGATGGTGTTACGCATCGAGGGTAAGGAAGAAAAAACCTGGACCTATGAACGGGGGATGGCGCAGTACTTTGATTTCATGCTGCAGGGACGCGCGCTGGTGGCTCCGTTGTTTTCGGGTGAAAAATATTTCGACGAAAAATCCGCCGCCGAACTCACGGATATTCAGCCTGGGGAGGGCGCGGCGTGGGCAGTGGGCTTTGTCTCGGAGGGAGAAATATTTGCCGATAGCCACGTCAATTTGATTCCAACGCGATCGCACGGGACCCACGAGGTGGGGTTTCGTAATGGCGTGTTTGAAGCGATTCGTGCATTTATGGAAACCCGCGGTCTCACGCCCAAGGGCATTAAGCTGATTGCAGAAGATGTCTGGGGTCGCGCTTGCTTTACGCTCTCGGCGCGTATCGTGCGCACGCAGTTTCATGGACAAACCAAAGAAAAACTCACCACGCGGCATGCGACCAAACTGGTCGAGATGTGTGTGCGCGATGCCTTTGAGTTATGGCTCAATCAGCACCCGGAGGATGGCAAAAAAATTGTTGAGCTGGCCATCGAACAAGCGAACAACCGTCTATCGAAGGGCAAAAAATTTGAGCGCAAAAAATCCTCTGGTGTCGCCACCTTACCAGGCAAGTTAGTCGATTGCGCATCCGATGACACCTCGCGCAATGAATTGTTTTTAGTCGAGGGTGATTCGGCCGGTGGTTCGGCCAAAGAGGCGCGCGATAAAGACACGCAAGCGATTTTGCCCCTGCGCGGCAAGGTCTTAAACACCATGTCCAAAGATGCCCGCACGGTGCTGGCCAACAAAGAATTGCAAGCCATTGCCACCGCAATTGGGTGTGATCCACATGGTCCCAACGATCAACCGGATCTATCTGGTTTGCGCTATGGCAAATTAATTTTGATGACCGATGCAGATGTGGATGGTGGTCATATCCAAGCGCTGTTGCTGACGTTTTTGTTTATGCATATGCCCAAGTTAGTCGAGATGGGACGAATTTATGTTTGCCAGCCGCCCCTCTTTAAGGTTGAGATCCCCAGCCAAGGCAAAGGCAAACCGGCACGCCGTGTGTATTGCTTAGACGAAGATGAGCTCGATGAAGCACTTGATTTATTACGCAAAGAAAAAGTACGCGAAGGCAGCTGGGAAATCTCGCGCTTTAAAGGTCTGGGTGAAATGAGCCCAGAGCAGTTATGGGAAACCGGCATGAATCCAGACGCGCGACGTTTAGTGCGCATGCGTTTAGATCAAGGCGGATTATCGAAAGCACGCGAAACGTTTGAGTTATTGATGGATTCTGGTGAAGCCGAGGGACGGCGTAACTGGATGCGTGAACATTGGCGTACGGTGGAGGCCGACATTTGAGACGCACGCAGAACAAACGCAAAGCTATTTGGGAGCGCGGTTACAACCGCAGTCATGTGCTCTGGGCGGGTAAAGAAAAACTCGCCAAGGTCACACTCGACTCGAGTAACACGCTCAAGTATGTGTGGGAAGCTGCTGGTCGACGGGGTGAGGCCACGACCTTGTCCGCGGCTAAAGTTGCGGCTGAATATGCGGTGTTGTTGGCGGATCGACAACTGTCGCTTTTTGATGATGTGTCTGTGCAATCCACGTCTGCACAGACTTAAAAAATAGGTTGAACAAGGTTGCAACATGGATGACTCGCAGACACTGGATCTTTTTGGCGCAAATGAGGATGACGACAGCGCCGCACGTATTGAGGCGCATGCCTCGCAAGCGTATTTAGGCTATGCCGTCTCGACCGTTAAATCGCGCGCGCTTCCAGAAGTTGCAGATGGTTTAAAGCCAGTACAACGGCGCATCTTGTATGCCATGGGCGAAACCAACGCGCAAGGCTTTGCAAAATGTGCGCGTTATGTTGGTGAGGTGTTGGGTAAATATCACCCGCACGGCGATTCATCGACCTACGAAGCGATGGTGCACTTAGCCCAACCGTTTTCAATGCGCTATCCACTCATCGAAGGACAGGGCAACTTTGGTTCGCGCGATGGCGATTCTGCAGCCGCGTATCGATATACCGAAGCAAAACTATCGCGCTATGCCGAGTTGATGCTCTCAGAAATTGGTGAGGGTACGGTTGATTTCATCAAGAATTACGACGGTAAGTTTGATGAACCGCAGTTATTGCCTGCACGCATGCCGTTTGGTTTGTTGAATGGTTCGTTTGGTATCCCAGTGGGCTTTTCGACGCGCATTCCGTCGCACAACTTAAAAGAAGTGGCGTTGGCTGCTGCGTTCGTGATCCGTCAACCGACCTGTCGTGTGGATGAAGTGTTGGCGATTTTGCCAGGCCCAGATTTTCCGGGGGGTGGGCAAATCATTTCGGCAGCAGCTGAACTACGACAAGCCTATGAGACCGGGCGCGGCTCGATTACCTTGCGTGCGCGGTGGCAAGTCGAGCCGTTGGCGCGCGGGCAATGGCGTATTGTGATCACTGAACTACCGCATGGCGTGTCGTGCCGTCAGGTGCTCGAAGAAATTGAAGCCTTGGTCAATCCACGACCCGCGACAGGTAAAAAAGACGTCACGCAAGAGCAAAAACGCCTCAAGCAATTTATTTTAGATTTAGTAGAAACAGTGCGCGATGAATCTGATCGTAAATCGCGTATGCGTTTGGTGATTGAGCCGCGCTCGTCGCGACAAGATCCTGAAGAAATGATGCAGGCCCTGATGGTGCACACCGGGCTTGAGACGCGTTACGCCCTCAACATGACGTGGTTGGGATTAGATGGGCTGCCAGAAACTAAAAGTATCGTCGAGGTGTTGCGTGAATGGACCACGTTTCGGATCGCGACAGTGCGTCGTCGTACGGAGTTTCGACTTGAAAAATGCGAATCGCGATTACATATCGTCGAAGGTCGATTGCTCGCATTTGTACATATCGATGAAATTATCAAGCTGATTCGTGGCTGTGAAGACCAAGCGGAGGCGCGTGAAAAACTCCAAAAGAAATGGGGCTTCACTGAACGTCAGTCCGAAGATATTGTGAACTTACGCTTAGGGCAGCTGACGCGTCTGGACAGCGTCAAGCTCAATGATGAGAAAAAAGCCTTGTCTAAAGAGCGGGACGAGCATCGCAGCGTGTTGGATTCAGAGCGTAAGCTCAAAACACTGGTGGTCAATGAACTCGAAGACGATGCCAAAAAATTTGGTGATGCGCGCCGCACTTTGATTAAGCCCGAAGAGCGCGCGCAAATCGAACGCGCTGTTTTAGAAGAACCGCTCACGGTGATCTTGTCGCAAAAAGGATGGATTCGCGCGCGCACTGGTCATGGGCTGGATTTATCGGTGGTGAACTTTAAAGATGGCGATGCGCTCTTACAGTCACTCGAGTGCAAGACCACCGATCAAGTGGTCTTTTTAGGCAGCTCTGGAAAAACCTGGACACTCGATGCTGCGGGCTTGCCCTCGGGGCGAGGTGACGGTGCGCCAGTCAATAGTTTGGTGAATGCCGCCGGCGATAGCATGGTGTGGATGGCCAGTGGTGATTTAAAGCAGCCATGGTTGTTGCACAGCACCTCGGGTCAAGGCTTTGTAGCGCACTTAGGCGATATGGTGTCCCGACTCAAGGCGGGCAAAGAGTTTATGAAAGTGGCCTCAGGTGCACGCGCACTTGCCCCAGTACCCGTGCCGAAATTTTCTGGTGATGCGGTGCCGCGGGTGGCAACGCTGTCGTCGGATGCGCGTTTATTAGTGTTTTTATTTGACGAGGTCCCTGTGCGCACCAATGGCGGTGTGGGTGTGCAACTGATGGCCTTGCCCGATGGCGTGACGCTCGCTTCAGCAGCGGTATGTGACGGCGCGCATTTAACAGTCGAAGGTATCCATCGAAACAAACGCGCTAGCGTCACTCTGAATAAAAAAGAGCTGCGCAGTTACGATGGGCGCCGAGCGCAGCGTGGCCGCATTGCGGATGTGGGCATCAAGAGCGTCGATCGATTGAAGGGGTAGGCTAGCCCCGCGACGCAGCACGTGCTGCGTCAATGCAGCAACGAACGTATTCCGCGACCGTCTGGTCACCGTTTGCTCGCCGCGCCAACACGCTCGCTATGTACATTGACAGAGGGGCCGCGCACTCGTTACCTTGAGTGCGCGTATTTAAATTTGGGAGCTTCAAATGGCTTGCATGGATTTGCGTCAATGGATCGATTTGCTTGAGCGTGAAGGCGAATTGCACCGCGTCAAAGCGCAGGTGGATTGGGACGGCGAAATTGGCACGATTTCTCGACGCGTGCTGGAAGAGCAAGGACCCGCGTTACTATTTGAAAACATCAAAGACCACCAAAAAACGCGTGGTCGCCGTGTGTTTACCGGCGGGATTGGTACGCGTGAACGCTTAGCCCTTGCTCTGGGTTTTCCTAAAGACACCAGCAACAATGCGATCGTGCAGCACGTGATGAAAAAAAATCGCGAGCAAATTGCACCCGTATTGGTGAAAAGCGGCCCCGTCAAAGAGAACATTGTAAAAGGTGCCGACATCGATTTGTTTGAGTTTCCGGTGCCGAAATGGCATTACCTTGAAGGTGGCCGCTATATCAACACCTATGCGTGTATCGTCACCAAGGATCCAGATACCGGCGTGCAAAACGCAGGCATCTATCGCGGTATGGTGGGTAAAAAAAATTCGATTCCCTCATTGTTGATTAAAGGCGGTCAGCATTGGGGGCATCACTTCGCAAAATACGCCGATCGGGGTGAAAAAATGCCAGTCGCTTGTGTGATTGGCTGGGATCCGATCATGGGATTTTTAGGTGGTAGCCCATTGCCTGCGGGTGTCTCTGAGTTTGCAGTACTGGGCGCGTATCGCGATGCACCGGTAGAAATGGTGAAGTGCGAAACGGTCGATTTGGAAGTGCCCGCAAGTGCAGAAATCGTCATCGAAGGATTCATCGATCCAGACCCTGCAAGCTACGAAACAGAAGGTCCGTTTGCAGAATTTACCGGCTATGTGTCTGATCTACCCACACCACGGCCGAGCATTGAGGTGAGCTGCATCTTGCATCGTCACGATCCAATTCTGCGCGGTACGCAAGAAGGCAACATGCCTGGTTCGTTTAGTGAAAACGCTGTGATTTCTTCTGCGCAGCGTGCGGGTATTGCCTGGAATATTTTGGCCTCCTTGGGCGTGCCAGGCGTCTTAGATGTGTATTGCGATCCGATCACGTGCGGAATCAATGTGTACATCAAGATTCGCAAAACGTATCAAGCGCAAGCCAAGCAGATCGCCGCGGCATTGTGGGGTGCTGGTGCAGGTCAAGGACGCTATAAACACGTGTTTGTGTTTGATGACGATATCGACGTCACCAATTATCAGCAAATCGATTGGGCCTTGGCCTATCGCATGAATGCGGCCACTGAAGGGATTGTGCAATTTCCAGGCTTGTTAGGCCACGCACTCGATCCGTCGACGCCACTTGAACAACGTGATGTTAATCAGCTCGGTGCGGGTACTTGGACGCGGGTGTTGTTTGATTGCACGCGCAACTGGCATTTCAAGCGTCGTCCAGAGTGGAATAACGAACGCTTTCCGCCAACGGTCGAGCCGCATCCTGATCAGCGCACACTGGTGAATCGTCGCTGGAAGGAATACGGCTTTAAATAGTCCAGGGGAGGTTGGCTGTGCTTAAGTTGGTTTTTTGGCGAGCACAAAAAACAGCGATCCACAGCCGGCCATGATGGCCAGTAAAGTAAAGCCGGCGCGGTAATTGCCAGTGGCATCGGCAAGCGCGCCGGCGATGAGTGGTCCACCCACTTGTCCGAGCACAATCACCAACGACGACAATCCGAGAATCAT
>CANIIA010000058.1 GCA_947467435.1 Betaproteobacteria bacterium | reverse complement strand
TCAGTGATGGCAGGCGCGCTGCCTTTGTACGGGATGTGCAGCATTTCAACGCCTGCCAAGTGTTTAAACATTTCACCAGACATATGAATCGATGTGCCGTTGCCTGAAGAGGCATAGCTAATCGCGTTGGGCTGCGCTTTGGCTAGCGCAATAAACTCTTTGACCGAATTTGCTTTGACTGCTGGATGGACCACCAACACATTGTTCAGCGCGACCAGTGGCGCAACAGGCATCAGATCTTTATTTGGATCAAACGGCATCTTTGCGTAAAGCACCGGATTGATGGCTTGAATACCGCTGGTGGTCATGAAAATCGTGTAACCGTCAGGCGCTGAGCGCGCCGCATCTGCGCCGCCCAAATTGCCGCCGGCACCGGGTTTGTTTTCGACGGTCACCGGTTGACCGATGGTTTTGGATAACTCGTTGGCGATCGCGCGCGAGGCGATATCGACTGCGCCTGCCGGCGGGAAGGGGCAAATCAGCCGGATCGGTTTATTCGGAAAGCTTTGCGCTTGCACGATGAAGGGGCTCAATGCCAGCGCGAGCGCGGCGACAGTCTGCTTAATCATTGGGGGGTCTCCTGAGGGCAAGGCACGCATACGCACAGCCGTGTGCCGTGCGAGCATAGATTATAGAGCGCGCATGGATCCATGGAGTGCCGGTGCGAGTGTTTCGCCGCACTCACACATGATGCGCTGCGCAATGCGTACACTGCGGGATCTGTGTTTTTCGTGTGTCGGGCTTACTGCGCAGACGCACGGACTTTTTTTGTGACCGAGGCGTGCATGTCATCTGTAGATCATGCTTGGAATATCGATGCACTGCGCGAGGCGGCGCGCCAACGTTTGCCGCGCGGCATCTTCGATTTTTTTGATGGTGGTGCAGAAGACGAAATCACGCTCAGAGATAACCGCGATGCGTGGTCGCGGCTGCGATTTTCTCCGCACGTGCTGCGCGATGTATCGAAGATTGATTTGTCGTGCGAAATTTTAGGCGGTCCATCGCGTTTACCGTTGGTGATTGCGCCCACGGGTGGGATTGGTATTGGTTGGCCCGGCGCGGATGTGGCGATTGCACGCGCAGCGATGTTGGCGGGTATTCCGTACACGCTCTCGACCACAGCAACAGCCAGTATTGAAGCCATCGCCAAGGCCAATGGCTCGGGTCGACGTTGGTTTCAGTTGTATATCTTGCACGATCAAGACTTCACTGATCGATTGGCAGAGCGTGCATGGGCTGCCGGCTTTGAAGCCTTGGTGCTCACCGTCGATTTACCGGTGGGTGGAAAACGTGAACGCGATAGTCGCAATCGCTTTACGCAGCCCTATCGCCCAGGCCCCGCGCAAATACTGCAAGCGTGTACCAAATTGCATTGGGCTTGGGGAATTCTGCGTCACGGGGGATTTCCTGCATTAGAAAACATTGTCGGTTTGGGTGCCGCGAAATTAGATCATTTTCAGAGCCAAGCTTCCTCGGTGGGGCAACAACTCGATCCCGCATTTGATGAACGCGGTTTTGCACGGATGCGTGCCCGCTGGCCAGGTAAGTTAATTGTGAAAGGTGTCGCGCGTGCCGATGATACAGAGCGCTTACTTGGATTGGGTGCAGATGCTGTGTGGATTTCGAATCATGGCGGTCGTCAATTGGATGGTGCACCAGCAACGGTCGATGTGCTGAGCGATATCGTGCAAGCGGTAGCAGGCCGCGTGCCGGTGATGATTGATGGTGGCGTGCGCCGTGGTTCAGCGATGGTCAAAGCCCGCGCTTTAGGCGCGCAGTGTGTGTGTGCCGGTCGACCGACGTTGTATGGGGCCTCTGCAGGTGGATTGGCGGGCGCGCAACGCGCGTTGGATATTTTGACCGATGAGTTGTACCGCACCATGCAGTTGGTTGGCGCGCGCAATATGCAAGAAATCACGCTCGATTTAATTGATTCACGTACGCTGCCGCGTGTGCGCTGATCCAGCGAGTGTTTATTTCTTTTTTAGAAAGATGATCACGCCATGAAGCCCAGCGTAAAAACGATTGAAGCCGACGTCTTAGTGATTGGTGCGGGCGGTGCGGGCATGTACGCCGCGATCGAAGCTGCGCGTCAGCTCGGACCCGATGCACGTGTGGTGTTAGCCGATCGCAGTTTGATTGGCCGAGGGGGCGCAACCATCATGGCGCAAATGACCGTGGCGGTTGCTATGGGTCATCAACAAGACGATCACTGGGAGCATCATTTCAACGATACGTTGACAGCTGGTCGTGGCTTGTGTGATCCGGCGTTAGCGCGCTTATTGTGTGAGCAGGGTCCTGCTGCGATTCGTGAGCTGGATGATTGGGGCGTGGGTTGGGCGCGACAAGACGGACGCAACGGCACACCCGGTAGTACCGTGCCCATGCGCCAAGCCCATGCACCAGGACATGATCGACCGCGTTGCGTGTATGTCGATTTTCTTAATACTGGTCCGGCGGTTTCAAAAACATTACGCGCGCAATTAAATCGCATGCCGAACATTCAGCGCATTGGTGATCTGTTGGTGACACAGTTAATTTGCGAGGCGAATGCCTGTGTTGGAGCGGTTGCATTAGATATTTCTGCTGGTACACCGGTGCGTTTGAACGCCAAAGCGACGGTGGTGGCTACCGGTGGATTAACGCGTTTGTATGCGCGAAATAGCGCCTCTGCCAACATGGGTGGCGATGGATATGCCTTGTGTTTGGCGGCCGGCGCGCCGCTCATTGACATGGAGTTTGTGCAATTTTTTCCGATTGGACATTTAGCGCCCCGCTTGATTGGTATGGATCCCATCATGTGGGATCCCTTTCGCTATAAGCTCGGCGGTCGGTTGTTGAATGGTTTGCATGAAGAATTTGTCCATCAATACGGCGCCAGTGATGCGGGTCAATATGTGGTGACGCGTGACTTGGCCACCTACGCCATCACCAAAGAAGTGGCGGCGGGTCGTGGCTCACCCCATGGGGGTGCGTGGTTGTCGTTTGAACATATCAGTGAAGCGCAATTGCGTGCCGCCGGTGGACCCGTCATCGATCGTCTACTTGCCAACGGGATTGATCTCACGCGTCAGGCGATTGAAGTGGCACCGATTGCGCATTACCACATGGGCGGCGTACAAGCCGATGTGCATATGGCAACGCGCGTACCCGGATTGTTTGTCGCGGGCGAAGCTGTGGGTGGGGCCAATGGCGCGAATCGTTTATCTGGCAATGCGATCACCGAAGCGTTGGTATTTGGTCGCGTTGCAGGTGAGAGTGCTGCACAGTACGCCAAGACCCATGAACAGTGCGTCACCGACACAGCGTTTGTGGCGGCAGTAAACGCGTTGGTGCAAGGTGGCGCTGCGGTCAGTGGATTTAATCCAGCCGCTGGGATCGAAACATTGCAAGCATTGATGCAATTGGACGTTGGGCCGTTTCGCACCGCCGAGGGATTGCAGCGCGCGTTAACGCAGATCAGCGCACTACAAACACAGATGCAACACGCGAAACCTGCCGCGGGGGTGCCGTACGATACAGCGCTGGTCGATTGGCTGGATTTACGCACCATGCTGAGTGTGGCTGATTGCGTTACGCGTGCTGCACTCCAACGCACCGAAAGTCGTGGCGCACATCAGCGCGAAGATTTTCCTGGGATGGAGGCGACTTGGGAGCGTCACCTGCGTATTACATCGATGGGTCAGATCGAGTCAAGCCAATGAACCAACCAAAACAGATCGCACAATTAAGTATTTCGCGCGCCACCTTTGGTGAAACTGCACGCATCGAACGTTTCGACGTACCGTTCGAGTCAGGGCAATCGGTGTTGGACGCGTTGCGTTGGATTCGCGCGCATCAAGACCCCACGCTCGCAATTCGCTATGCCTGTACCAGCGCCAATACCTGCAAAGAATGCATGCTGCAGGTCGATGGAAAAACGGTGTATGCCTGTACGGCGCGTTTAGAGCCGCGTGCCATGCACATTGCGCCATTACCGAACAAACGCTTGGTGCGTGATTTGGTGACAGAGATTGCGCCACCCGATGAACGCATGCCTACGATGCGCTGATCAACAAGAGGAGGAATCGACATGAGTCATGCTGCTGCTGGTACGGATGCACCTGCTTGTCCAGGATTCGATCCGCATCCACGCGCCCCGACGTTCAAGATGCCTGCCGGCGCGTGTGATACGCATCATCATATTTTTGGTCCATACGCAAAATATCCAATGCAAGCGGTGCGCAGTTACACACCACCTGAAGCCACGCTCGAAGATTTCAAACGCCAATGTCAGGTGTTGGGTATCGAGCGTAGTGTGTTAGTGCATCCGAGTATTTATGGCACCGATTTATCGTCGTTGGTCGACACCTTAGCGCTTTGTGGCGATTGGATGCGGGGCGTCGCGGTGATTGATGAAACGATCAGCGACGAAACACTCGCGCATTTAGATCGCGTGGGGGTGCGCGGTGTGCGCTTCAACGTGCTGTTTAAAGGCGGTACGCCGCTGGATCGAGCGCGTGCAATTGGCCAACGGGTCGCCAAACTTGGTTGGCACGTTCAATTGTTGATTGATTTGTCTGCGCATCCAGATTTTTATGCGCAATGGAAAGATTTTCCAACCCCACTGGTGGTGGATCACATGGGTCATCTGTCGGTGACACACGGTGTGCAAGTGCCTGGCTTTCAAGGCATGTTGCGTTTAGTACGCGAAGGAAAATGTTGGGTCAAGCTCTCGGGGGCGTATCGAATGACGAGCGCACCGTGCCCGTGGCATGACACCGATGTGTTTGCCGCAGCGCTGGTGCAAGCCAACCCCGAACGCTTGTTGTGGGGCACGGATTGGCCGCATCCTTCGGTGCAAGTGATGCCCAACGATGGCGACTTAGTAAATCAGATTCCGACGTGGTTACCAACCGACGCACTGCGTCAGCAAGTCTTGGTAGATAATCCTGCGCGTTTATACGGGTTTTGATTCAAATAACAATCTAGGAGGCTGCTGATGTTTCGTCGATCTATTGTTGTGATGTCGATGGCGTTGATGATGACGCTGGGTGTTGCGCCGCATGCGCTGGCGCAATCTAAGCATGTCCTTAAAATTGGTTGGGTCACGCCCGATAGCCCACAAGATCCCTACGCCACCGGCGCACGCACTTTTAAGCAAGCCGTCGAGCGTCAATCGAATGGACGCATTGAAGTGCAGCTGTTTCCAAATCGTCAGTTGGGCGATGAAAAGCCCATGCTCGAGGGTTTGCGTTTCGGCACCGTCGATGCAGCGGTGATCACGAATGCAGTGGTCGCGCAAATTGAACCAGCCTTTCAGGTCAATGATCTTCCGTTTCTGTTTGCCAATGAGGCGCAAGCGCATAAAGTGCTCGACGGAAAAGTGGGCCAGTTGTTGAGCAAAAAACTTGAAACCAAGGGCATCATTTCACTCGGCTATATGGAGGGCGGCTTTCGTCACATGATTAACAATGTGCGACCGGTGACCAAGCCTGAGGACGTCAAAGGGGTGAAGTACCGCGTGATGCAAAACCCGGTGTACATCGATATGTTTTCTTCATTGGGTGGTAACGCTGTGCCGATGGCTTGGGGTGAGACCTTTACCGCAGTTCAGCAAGGCACCATTGATGGCCTTGAGATTCCAATTGCGGTGATTGATTCATCTAAGTACAACGAAGTCACTAAGTATTTATCGCTCACTAATCACACCTATTCGATGATTGCGTTACTCATCTCTAAAAAATCGATGGACAAGCTGCCACGTGATTTGCAAGAGGTGGTGCGCGAGGCGGGTCGTACGGCGTTAGGCGCGCAACGTATCGCTGCCGGTGCTAATGCCAAAGCCTTGGTGGATACGCTTGCGAAAAAAGGCATGAAGGTCAATCAAGTGAGCGACATTCCTGCATTTCGTGCCTCGGTGCGACCGGTGTACGAAAAATTCAAAGGATCGATTGGCGCAGATGTCATGACCGATGTCATGAATGCGGTGAAATAACACCGCGTCACGCAGCTCGTGGGCGTCCTGCGCAAACTGAATCACTACGCCACCAACGTTCTGCAATGGACGGTGGTGGTGATGGTGATCGTGATGACGCTCACGTTGGGCGGGCAAGTGTTGTTGCGTTATGTGTTCAACATCACCTTGCCGTGGACGGAAGAGCTGTCTTTGGGTTTGTTTACTTGGACCACCTTACTCACCGCTGCGCTCGGTGTGCGCGAGGGATTTCATGTGCGCATGTCGCTATTGATTGAAACCTTGTCACCCGGTGTACGGCGTGAAGCCGAACGAATCATTCATTTAGCAACGTGCGCACTGGGTATATTTCTGACCGACGCCGCTTGGCATTATGTGGCGGACACCCGTGGTAGCACCTCGGCGGCCATCGGGTATCCGATTGAGTGGCTGTATTTTTCAGGTGTGGTGTGTGGCGTGTTGATTGCGTTGTTTGCGCTTGAAGCGGCCTGGCTGGCACAAATTCCCAGCGATGAAATGCCCCCCGAATGTCATTAACCGCTTGGATCCTTTCGTTGGGCTTTGCGGCGCTGCTACTGGCCGGTGTGCCGTTTGCGATTGCGTTGGGGTTGGTGACTGCGGCGGTGTTATTAACCGCAGACATCGAACCGATTTTGTTGGCGCAAACCTTAATTGCGGGTACGCAATCCTTTAGCTTATTAGCGATCCCCTTTTTTATGTTGGCTGGCGAGTTGATGTCGGCCGGAGGTTTGTCGCAACGCTTAATCAAAGTCGCCGACGTGTTGGTGCGTCATCTCCCAGGTGGAATGGGACACGTCACCATTTTGGCTGCGTGTATTTTTTCGGCGATCTCTGGCTCCGCACCTGCAACCACAGCAGCGATTGGTGCAATTCTGATTCCTGCGATGGTGAATAAGGGCTATGACAAAGCGTTTGCCACCGCGTTAGCCGTGAGTGCTGGGGTCTTGGGGCCGTTGATTCCGCCGTCGATCGCTGCAGTGATCTGGGGTGTGATTGCTGAACAATCGATTGCGCGTTTGTTTATGGCCAGTGTGGGTCCAGGCTTATTACTCGCTGCGGGCTTAATGGTGATTGCATGGGTGCATGCCGTGCGTCATCAGATCCCACGGGAAACACGTGCGAGCTGGCAAGAAATCCTTGCGGCGTTTCGTGAAGGTGTATGGGCGTTAGCAGCGCCGGTGTTGGTGTTGGGTGGTATCTATGGTGGCGCATTTACGCCCACTGAGGCCGCGATCGTGTCGTGCATCTATAGTTTGCTGGTTGGTGTGTGGGTTGAAAAACGTTTGCGTTGGCGAGAACTACCCGAAGTGATTTTGCGCGCCATGCGAATCACCGCCGTGGTGATGTTTATTATCGCGGTGTCGACAGGCTTTGGTTGGTTGGTTGCCCAAGAGCAGTTGGCCTTAAAGCTCGCCGCATGGTTGGCCGAGCATGTACACGAGCGTTGGACTATGTTGTTGCTGGTGAATGTGTTCTTATTTTTAATCAGCGCGGTGATGGATGAAATCGCGGTGATGGTCATTTTGGGACCACTACTCATTGCGTTGGCTTCAAAATACGGTGTTGATCCGATTCACTTTGGTACCCTGATTGTCACCAATGTATCGATTGGCATGGCGGCACCACCGATTGGGTATTGCTTGTTTGTTGGCATGGCTATTTCGGGCTTATCGCTGGGTGCCGTGTCGCGTGCAATTTGGCCGCAGATTATTGTGATGTTGGTGGTGTTGATGCTCACCACCTACATCCCCGCCTTTGCGTTGTGGTTGCCTGGTTTGCTTTATCAGTAGGATCAAAACAATGGGAACAGTCACTGATTTTCGCCCTGAGACGATCAACCGAGACACACTCGCCGCTGCTTTGCGTGCAGCCATTGCGGGTGAAGTGCGCTTTGATACGGGTAGCCTGGCGGTCTATGCCGCTGATGCGTCGAACTATCGACAAATTCCGGTGGGGGTTGTGCTGCCACGCGATGCCGCTGACATCGAAGCAACACTACGTATTTGCAGTGCGTTTGATGTGCCGGTACTTGCGCGTGGTGGTGGCACCTCGCAATGTGGTCAAACAGTGAATGTGGCCGTGGTGATTGATTGCTCGAAGTACATGAACCACGTACGTTCGATCGATGCCGTGGCACGCACTGCGAATGTCGAACCCGGTACGGTGTGCGACGCACTCAAGCTTGAAGCCGAACGTGAAGGCTTAACCTTTGGTCCCGATCCGGCCACACACAGCCGGTGCACGCTGGGTGGAATGATTGGCAACAACTCATGTGGCGCGCATTCGGTGATGGCCGGAAAAACCGTCGAAAACATCGAGGCACTCGAAGTGCTGACCTATGATGGCGCGCGTTTTTGGGTGGGCCCAACCAGTGAAGATGCGCTCAATGCCATCATCGCCGGTGGTGGCCGACAGGGCGAGATTTACGCCGCGCTGCGTGATTTGCGTGATCGATATGCTGAGCGCATTCGTGCCGGATTTCCAAAAATTAAACGCCGCGTCTCCGGTTACAACCTCGATCAGTTATTACCCGAAAACGGGTTTCATGTGGCGCGTGCATTGGTTGGATCAGAAGGAACCTGTGCCGTCACGCTGCAAGCGGTCACGCGCTTGGTTAAGAACCCCACGCAACGGGTGGTGTTGGTATTGGGCTTTGCCGATATTTATGCTGCGGGCGACAGCGTGCCGACGATCTTACCGGCGGGACCGATTGCCTGCGAAGGCTTAGATTACAAAATCATTGGTGGTCTGCGCGAGCGCGGCCTGAAGCTCGATGATATTGCGCTCTTACCCGAGGGCCAAGCGTGGTTGATGGTGGAGTTTGGTGCCGATACGCAAGCGGCCGCTGTGGCGCAAGCACAAGCGTTGATGCACACACTTGAAACGTATTCACCGCGCCCAAGTATGTTGTTACTCGAGGACAAAGCGATCATTCAGCGCTTGTGGACGATCCGCGAAACCGGTGCATCTGCAGTCTCGCTTAACCGGGGTGCAACACAAGCCGAACGTGGCCCGGATCCGGTGGTGGGTTGGGAAGATGCGGCAGTCGATCCGTTGCGTTTGGGTGATTATTTACGCGAGTTTCAGGCGCTCATTGATCGGTATGGATATCGCACGTCCTTATATGGACATTTTGGTGATGGATGCATCCATGCGCGTATCACGTTTGAATTGCGCACACCCGAAGGCATTGCGCACTGGCGAAATTTTTTAAAAGATGCTGCGGCGTTGGTGGTCAAGTATGGCGGTTCATTATCCGGCGAGCATGGTGATGGTCAGGCGCGTGCTGAATTTTTGCCGGCCATGTATGGCGAAGAATTGATGCAAGCATTGCGCGAATTCAAGCGTATTTGGGATCCACGTAATCGCATGAACCCAGGCAAGCTGATCAACGCCGAAGGTCCGGTGTATCGGGTGGATCAAAACTTACGCCAAGGTCTCAATTACAAGCCCATCACTTTGCAAACGCATTTTGCATTCACCAGTGAAGTGGGCGACGGTTTTACGCGTGCCACGGAGCATTGCATCGGCATGGGTAAGTGTCGTGCGCAAACGGGTGGGACCATGTGTCCGAGCTATCGAGCGACCGCCGAAGAGCGCTATTCCACACGGGGACGTGCGCGCATGTTTGCTGAAATGCTACAAGGCGAACTGATTCGCGATGGATGGCAAAACGAAGACTTAAAAGAGGCGCTCGATTGGTGTTTGGCCTGCAAGGGCTGTAAGAGCGATTGTCCGACGCACACCGATATGGCGACGTATAAGGCTGAATTTTTGTCGCACTACTATGAAAAACATGCGCGACCACGACAAGCCTGGAGTATGGGGCGCATTGGCCGTTGGGCGCCGTTGGCTAGTCGTATCCCTGGAGTGGCAAATTTTTTCTCGCAATCGCCAATCTTTGCGCCGATTGCGCGATACATCGCGGGAATCGCAGCGCAACGTAGTTTGCCGGCATTGGCCACAAAAACTTTCCGTGCACTGTGGCGTGAACATCATCGCGCACAACATTCGGTCGTGATGGGTAAGACAGTACACAAAGTCATTTTGTGGACAGACACATTTAATAATCACTTCCGGCCACCGGCTGCGGTGGCTGCGCTGCGCGTTTTAGAGGCAGCTGGTTGTGAAGTGGTTTTACCTAACACCGGTTTATGTTGTGGTCGTGCGCTCTACGATTTTGGTTTGCTGGATGAAGCGCGCCAACAGTTGCTTGACATTCTTGAAGCGCACACGGACGACATCTTGGCAGGCGTGCCGGTGGTGGGTTTAGAGCCTTCTTGTGTGGCGGTGTTTCGTGATGAGTTGCGTCAATTGTTTCCAACAGATGCGCGTGCGCAGCGTTTGGCCGCGCAGAGCTATACGTTGGGTGAATATTTAGAACTGCTGCAATGGCGTCCGACTAAACCTGCGCAAGGTGATCGCGGTGAGGTGTTGTATCACGCACACTGTCATCAAAAGGCGGTACTCACAGTGCCTGCTGACATGCGCTTGTTACAAGCGGCGGGTTATCGCGTGACCGCACCCGACACCGGCTGTTGTGGTATGGCTGGATCCTTTGGTTTTAAGTCCGATCATTACGACGTTTCGCTACAAATAGGCGAGCGTGTCTTATTGCCTGCAGTGCGTGCAGCGGATTCAAATACCTTGATTGTGAGCAACGGATTTTCGTGTCGTGAGCAAATCGAGCAAGGTACTGGTCGCGAGACGCTGCATCTATCAGAAGTGTTGGCGCGTACGTTGGTGGAGCCGTAAATGAAGCAAGCGATACGCCAACAGTGGCGGCGTTTTTTACTGTGCGGTTTGAGCGTGATGCTGTGGAGTCAGGCGGTTGATGCAACGCCACTGGTTGAGCGTAGTCGTGAAGCCAGATTATTTGACGCTATCGATGCGGGTAAAGAAGTGGTGGCCGAAGGCATGTTAGCTGGCGCAACCCTTGATCTCGCGCGCTACAACGCGGAGCACGAAACCGCCCTGCATCGTGCGGTAGACAAAAACATGCTGGTCTTAACGCGGGCGTTGCTACGTGCGGGTGCCCCGGTGATGGCACGCACCCGCAATGGTGAAACGGTTTTACATTACGCGGCATTACATGCAGACCCAACGCTCACGCGACTGCTCTTGCAAGCGGGCAGCGAAGTAAATGCCGTCAATGCCGATGGTGAAACCCCATTACAGTGGGCGTCACTCTCGGGGAACGCAATTGTGGCGCATGCCTTGTTGTTGCGTGATGCTGATCCAACATTGGCTGACCGCAAAGGCAATCGTGCCTTACATGCAGCAGTTGATTCCGGCAATGTGTCTTTGGTACGAGCGTTGGTGAGGGGGTTACAAAGCCTGGAGATGCGCAACGCCGCGGGACAAACGCCACTTGCCTTAGCGCGTACGCGAGGTCATCAAGAGGTGATCACGCTGTTAGAGTCACTCGCACGTGAGTACGCGAGCAGCGGTGGTGGTTTTCATACGATTGATATCGATGAACAACTTAAGCGTCAGCCGTAAATCGGCCGTGCTGTTGACTGGCAACGCACGAAGTTTGCGCAGACGCTCTGTGTCACTGCATTGTGCTCATTTTTTTCATGTGAAAACACATGAGCGCTGAACTGCATTTTCCAGGCTTGGTTCGTTCTGCCAGTGAGGTGTCCACGCGCGGTGCACGCTTGGCCGGTGGATTGTTGCGCCTGGGCTTACGTGAAGGCGATGTGTTCGCTGTGCTTACGCGTAATGATCCGGTGGTGTGCGATGTGGTGTTGGCTTGTCGTACGGCCGGCGTGTATTACTGTCCGATTAACTGGCATTTCACCCCCGAAGAGGCGCGCTTCATCATCGAAGACAGCGGTGCAAAAGCGTTGTTGGTCTCAGCCGATTTATTCACGCCGTTGGCGCCACTCTTGTCTGACGCATTACCGCTGCTGGTGTGCAATTTGCCTGATGAAGATGCACCGATGCAGCTCGAGACAGCCACGCAGCGCATGCAGGCATATGAACCATGGCTGGCAAAACAACCAATATACGATGGTCCGGTGGTCGCACCACGTGGACACATGGCCTACACCTCGGGTACCACCGGACGATCTAAGGGGGTGCGTCGTTTAGCGCCCGCGCCAGACCAAGTGGCTGCCTACGGTCGCGTGATGGACGCGTTGGTCACGCAATGTTTTGGCGTGACCGAGGGTTCGCGCGTGTTGGTGCCAGCCCCGTTGTATCACTCGGCACCGGCGGTGATTACACAACATGCGTTGCGACGGGGTGCGTTATTGGTGATTCAACCGCGCTTTGATCCAGAAGAAACGTTGCGCTTGATTGCAGCGCATCGTATCGATGTGGTGTACATGGTGCCCACCATGTATGTGCGTTTACTCAAACTACCCGAAGCGGTGCGCGCAAAGTACGACACATCAAGCTTGCGTTTTATTGCGTCAACGGGTTCGCCCTGTCCGGCGGATGTAAAGCGCGCCATGATCGCGTGGCTTGGTCCGGTGGTGTATGAAACCTACGCCGCCAGCGAAACCGGATTACTCACCTTGATGACCAGTGAAGATGCATTACGTAAGCCCGGAAGCGCGGGCCGTCCTGCGGGTCAGGCGGTGATTCGCATTGTGAGTGAATCGGGCGAAGCGTGTCCCACGGGTGTTGCAGGCTTGGTGTATATGCGCCAACCCGCCTACACCGACTTCACTTATGTTGGTAACGATGCCGCGCGCGCACGCATTGAACGTGATGGCCTCGTGACCTTAGGTGACATGGGGTATCTCGATGAGGATGGGTATCTTTTTATTGTTGATCGACTCTCGGACATGGTGATTTCGGGTGGCGTTAATATTTATCCAGCCGAAATCGAACAAGCGTTGATTGGTTGTCCCGGGGTGCTTGATTGCGCCGTGGTTGGTATTCCAGATGCCGAGATGGGCGAAAAACTTCTTGCGGTGGTTGAGCCTGAAGCGCACACCACACTGACCCTTGCAGCGATGGATGCTTGGCTACGACCACGATTAGCGGGTTACAAAATTCCGCGTGAATTGGCTTTAGGCACGTTACCGCGTGACCCCAACGGAAAGATCGCCAAACGCAAAGTACGCGCCGCTTACTGGGAAGGCCGTACCCGACGCGTGTAGGGAAGACCGCGCGCGGCGCATTCAGAGAAGGCCAAGCGCAGTACGTTTAATCAATCCGTGCGCCAGAATCGCGCACCGCTTTGCCCCATTTTGCGAGTTCATTTTTCATGTGCGTGGCGAGTTCTTCGGGGGTGCTAAGTAGCGGTTCAGCCCCCATCGCTAACATGCGTTCATTGACTTCTGCGGAACGCACGATGCGATGCAGTTCCGAATTCATGCGAGTAATGATCGGCGCGGGCGTGCCTGCAGGAAAGAGCATGGCAAGCCACGCACCCGAGTCGTAGCCGGGCACGCCTTGTTCAGCAATGGTGGCAACTTCGGGCATCAAAATAGAGCGGCGTGCACTGGCCACGCCTAAGAGTTTGACGCGACCGGCTTTGACGTGTGGCAGCGCATACACGGCGGTATCAAACACCACATCTACCGCGCCGCCCATGACATCCGTAAACGCTTGTGGACTACCTTTGTATGGAACATGACGGAAATCGGTGCCGGTGGCGGTTTTAAACATCTCCATTGATAAATGCGACGTGGAACCATTACCAGAAGAAGCAAACGTGAGTTGCGCAGGTTTTGCTTTGGCCATCGCAACGAGCTCACGCACGGTGCTGACGCCCAGTGTTGGTCGAGCGACGAGCACGAAGGGCAATTCACCGATGCGCGTGATGGGAGCCAGATCGCGCAATGGTTGGTAGGGTAGATCTTTATATAAATTGGGATTCGTCGCTAAGGGTGCGGTGGCCGACAGTAGGAGTGTGTAGCCATCGGGTGCTGCCTTGGCTACCGCGGCTGCACCGATCGAACCTGCTTGACCAGGACGGTTATCGACAATGACTTGTTGGCCTACGGCTGGTGAGAGCTTTTCGGCCAATAGCCGCGCGACTAAATCGGTGGCTTGTCCTGGTGGAAAGCCCACCACAATCCGTAAGGGTTTATTCGGCCAATCGCTTTGTGCATACGTTGTGGGTGTGAACAGCGTACCGACACATAACAGCGATAAAAAGAAACGAAGCAACATGATGGTCTCCAAATCGTCTTTTTCTGGTTTTGTTGTGTAGTGACGTCGACTGATTTCTAGGTCGAATTATTTTTATCTCGAACGTGTGTTATTTGCTTGGTGCTTGTACTGCTGCACCACTTTGTAGCAATGCCGCGATATCTGCATCACTGAACCCGCTGTTGGCGAGTATTTGCGAAGTGTGTTCCCCTAAGCTGGGCCACGCGGCGCGTTGCGTACCTGCTTG
>CANIIA010000057.1 GCA_947467435.1 Betaproteobacteria bacterium | reverse complement strand
TAGATAAAGCGACCGTGTTTCGTCGCTGGGCTTGCACGCAAATCACTCCGGGTTCGCAAGCGCCCCACCCCACTGCCAGCGCGCTGTTTGTTGCCTGCGCGGAGGTATCTGATTCCCATGCGCAAGAGTTCAATCAATGGTACGACACCGAACATCTACCGATGTTGGCTCACGTGCCTGGTGTATTGGCCGCGCGACGCTTTCTTGCCAGCAGTGGCTCGCCGCGATACGTGGCGCTGTATGACTTAGCCAACACGCAAGTGATTGAACACGCGGATTGGCGTGCCGCGCAAAAAACCGACTGGTCAAAGCGTATGGGTCAACAAGTCAGTTCTTGGGAATTTTCTGTTTGGCGCGCTTATCCCTAAAACGCACTGAGTCCTTTCAACGCAATGAACCCACCCGCCCATCTGTCGCTCGATCCCATCACCTTAGCCGTTATCCAAAACGGCTTACAACAAGTGTGCAACGAAATGGATTTAGCCTTTTGTCGCGCGGCTTTTTCCCCGGTGATCTCCGAAGCCATGGACCGCTCCGATGGTATCTATGACGCGGTCGATGGCGCTTTGATTGCGCAAGGTGAGTTGGGCCTGCCTGTGTTTGTCGGTACGATGCAATTTTCAACCCGCGCCGTCATTGAACGTGTGCGCGCCAACGGATGGACGGTAGAACCGGGCGATGTGTTTATCGTCAACGATCCCTACATGGGTGGCACCCATTTAATGGACGTGAAGTTCGTGAAACCGTTTTTTCACGAAGGAAAAATTTACGCTTGGCTGGCCAACACCGGTCACTGGCCAGATACCGGTGGCATGGTGCCAGGTGGATTCTCTGCAAAGGCCACCGAATCAGAACAAGAAGGCTTACGCCTGCCGCCGGTCAAGCTGTACAAAAAGGGCGTGCTGGATGAAGAAATTTTATCGATCATCCTAAGTAATATACGCATCGCTGATCAACGCATTGGTGACATCAAAGCACAAGCCGCAGCACTGACGATTGGCGAAAAACGTTTATCCGAATTACTTGCACGCTACGGCGCAGAAACAGTCAAATCAGCGATTGCTGAATTACGTAACCGTGCCAGTCAACAAATGCGCGCACGGATTGCTTCGATTCCGGATGGAACCTATACAGGCAACGCGGTGGTGGATTCAGATGGCGTGGTCGATGAACCACTCACGATTTGCATGCGTATCACCAAGTCGGGTGATCGATTGCACTTTGATCTGTCTGGATCATCCCCGCCCTGTCGGGGCCCAATGAACTCGGTCCTTGCCACCACCATGTCGTCGATTTACTTGGCGATGAAACATATTTTTCCAGAAGTGCCTATTAACGCTGGTACGTTCGAGCCCTTAGACATCGCCCCACCCGAAGGAACTTTTTTATACGCGCACTACCCTCGTCCCGTGTCGGGTTGTGCGGCTGAAGTCAGTCAACGCATTGCCGAAGCGGTGTTTTCTGCGCTCACCCATGCGATTCCTGATCAACTCTTTGCGGCACCCGCGGGTAGTTCGGGTAATTTGGCCGTGGGCGGCAATGATCCGGTGCGCGGTCGCAATTACGTGATGTATGTGATTTCGGGTGGCGGGTACGGCGGCAGCTTAAGTGGTGATGGAATATCGAATGGGTGCTCCACGATCGGCATTTCAAAAACACCGCCTATCGAAGTGATGGAACAATTTTTCCCGATTCTGTTTGAAGAATATTCTTTGCATGAGGGCTCGGGGGGGGCAGGTGAAATGCGTGGGGGCTTTGGTGTGAACTACGCCATTCGTTTACGTCGCGGAAATGCACGTGCATCGATGGTGATGGATCATGGACGCGTTGGTCCACAGGGCGCCTTAGGCGGTGCCGATGGCGGCGTAAACACGGTGGCCATCGATCGAAAAGGCGCTATTTATCGGCCACTGCATTTATCCAAAGACCAAGACATTCAACTCGAACCCGGCGATATCATTCGTGTTTCTACACCTGGGGGTGGCGGCTATGGCAATGCGCATCGGCGCGACCCGAACAAAGTGGCCGTCGATGTGTTGCGTGGCTACTACACACCAGCGCAAGCCGAGCAACGATTTGGCGTACGACTCACCACCGACGGTACCGTTGATTTACCTGCCACTGAACAATTACGCCGTCAGCGCGCGTGATCACTGACCCGCTGTTTTACGTGGTCGCATTGCCTGCGATTGTTTTGTTCGGTATTTCTAAAGGTGGATTTGCCGGCGGTTTTGGCATTTTGTCCGTGCCACTGATGGCCTTAGTGATTCCGCCCACTCAAGCCGCAGCCATCATGCTGCCCATTCTTGTGGTAATGGACTGGAGCGCCATCTGGGCGTATCGACGTGACTGGGATCCCATCACCATGCGACAAATTCTGCCTGCAGGGATCGGCGGTGTGGTGCTCGGGATGCTTGGATTTCAATACCTATCCTCGGATGCATTGAAAATATTATTGGCCATCGTATCGATTGGATTTGTGTTGTACCGCTGGACACGTCGTAGCAACGATGCACCGCCCGCACCACGCTCCCGGGTGAAAGCTGCCTTCTGGTCCGCGTTAGCCGGATTAAGTAGCTTTATTGCCCATGCAGGTGGTCCACCACTCAATATTTATCTGCTGCCACAGCGTCTACCTTCCGCCCAATTGGTTGGTACGACCGTGGTTTTTTTTACGATCATCAACGCAATCAAGTTGATCCCGTATTTTTTCTTGGGTCTGTTTAGCACGCAGAACTTACGCGTTTCTTTGCTACTCGTGCCTGCCGGTGTGAGCGGTGTGTATCTGGGACTATGGTTACGCAAACGCGTTTCAGAACTGTTGTTCTATCGGTTGATTTATTTCTTTTTGGTCCTCACCGGATGCAAGCTCGGTTGGGATGGTGTGTATGGGCTATTGCACTAGCGTTGCAGCTCAAAGCATCGCCACTTCAATGCATCGAGCACAGATTTAGCTGAGCGACACCAACGTATAGTCGACCGTGGACGGTACTTCGGGCGCCAGATACATCGCGCGCGCACCGAGATCCATCACCACCGAGGCCACAGTCTCGATACACGCCTCTGGCGCAAGGGCCGGATCAGGACGTCGACAAATCGACAAGTGCCCCGCGCTTTCGTCGCGCAAAAAGGTTTGTAAGTCTTGCGGTGAATATTTTTTCGAGGCGTGTTCTTGCACCAAGGCTTCGACACGTTCTAAGCGTGGATAGGTGGATAAACTAGGCGCAAGTGCTGCCTGATGCGCTGCTGCTGCGGGTTCAATAAAGTGGTTGGTATGACATAAGGCCGCAGCGGCGCCATCAACGGTATATAAACCGCGCGGGGAAATTTCGAGTGCCGCACGCGCACCTGATAAATCGGCACACAAAATATTCGATGAGCCACCAAAGCGTAAGGCTTGCGTGCGCGACTTGGCCTCTGCCACCGAACCACAATTTAATAAACCGCGTAGTAGGACATGCACTGGTACACCGGATTGCGTGCCATCGTCAGCAGATCGCAAAATATTTAAGCACACACCAAAGCCACGATCATTGAAACCAATCTTAGCCAACATCCCCGCTTCGGTGAGTGTGAGGCAGCGACGGCCATCCGGCGACGCAACGCGTAACAGAATTAACGCACTGCGTTGCGCACCCAACCAATCCCAATTTTGCGCAAGCAATGTGTGACCCGTTGTGCTTTGTGCAGGTGACACCGCAATCGAGGTGCACTCTCCCGTATCGCCGGACAACGCAGCGCCCGGTTTGACCCCTGCCACCTGCGCCCACTGTGGTACGCCGGCTTTTGCATTGACCTCAGCCACCCGCGACCAATCGGGGGATGGCGAGCCAGGATAGCTCGGTGGCAAAATTTCAGTACGTGCGTTCAACGCCAATATTTCATTGACGTGGCGCCCGGCACCTTCTGCAATACCTTCAATCTCAGTCATCAACGCTGGATCGAAGGCAGAAATAACATCGCGGTAACCAATCGCTAAGGTTTGCGCCGTCGCCCAATCAATGCCGCAAAATGCAAATAAGCGCGCGTAGGTAGCAATCGAATGGGCGATCCGGGCCCGCGCCGCTTGACCATGTTGACGGCCGCGTTGAAGCGCATCGCCGTGGACTTCAATGATTGGAAAGGTGTGCATCAAGCTATTTTGCGTGACAACGGCACCGTCGTGAAGGCTTGTTCCGCAACTGCGAGGGGTCGCCGCCGCAGTCTGTGGGATGATTCTCACATCGCTCGCCACCCCTGGTGTCGTCGAGCAAGCAAACTACCCCAGCTTTGGTCAAGGAGACTCTCATGAACGCCCCCGTTTATCCCAACGTACAACTGTATATCGACGGTGCTTGGTGTCAGGCCGCCTCAGGCCAAACCCTCCCCATCGTCAATCCGGCGACCGGCAAACAAATTGGTACGCATGCGTATGCTGAAAAAGCCGATCTAGACCGTGCGTTAGAGGCGGCAGCGAAAGGCTTTGATGTATGGAAGCGTACCAGTGCATTCGATCGCTACAAACTCATGCGCAAAGCCGCACAGTTATTGCGCGATCGTCTCGACACCATCGCGCCGCTGATGACGATGGAGCAAGGCAAAACCTTAGCTGAAGCCAAAATTGAAGTCGCTGCGGGTGCGGACACCATCGATTGGTTTGCCGAAGAAGCACGTCGCGCTTATGGTCGCGTGATTCCAGCACGCGCAGAAGGGGTGTACCAATTAGTCATTAAAGAACCCGTCGGCCCAGTGGCTGCGTTCACGCCGTGGAATTTTCCAGTCAATCAAATCGTACGCAAACTGTCTGCGGCACTCGCGGCGGGTTGCTCGATCATCATCAAAGCGCCCGAAGAAACGCCTGCCTCGCCCGCCGAACTGATTCGTGCCTTTGCTGATGCAGGTGTACCTGCTGGCGTGATCAATTTGGTGTACGGCGTACCTGCGGATATTTCGCAATACCTGATTCCTCATCCAGTCATTCGGAAAATTTCATTTACTGGCTCAACCGTGGTGGGCAAACAACTGGCCTCGCTGGCTGGCTTGCACATGAAACGTATGACCATGGAGTTAGGCGGTCACGCACCGGTGTTGGTTTTTAATGATGCCGATATCGATGCCGCAGTAAAAACCATGGTGGGAAGTAAATATCGTAACGCGGGTCAAGTGTGTATCTCGCCAACGCGCTTTTTAGTGCAAGAAGGCGTCTATAACAGCTTTGTTGAAAAATTTTCAACCGCTGCGAAAGCACTCAAAGTGGGAGATGGCTTAGACACCAATAATCAAATGGGTGCCTTGGCCAATCCACGCCGATCTGCTGCAATGGAAATGAATCTTGAAGATGCAACCAAGCATGGCGCAAAAATTCGCGCAGGCGGCCATCGTTTAGGCAAAGACGGCAATTTCTTTGAACCCACCGTGGTCACGGAATTACCCAAATCAGCCAAAGCTATGAACGAAGAACCCTTCGGTCCAATGGCCATCATCAATCCGTTTAAAACATTTGAAGAAGCCATCACCGAAGCCAATCGCTTGCCGTATGGTTTAGCGGCTTATGCGTGGACCAATTCCGCCAAAACTGCGCAAGCGGTTGCCACACACGTCGAGACCGGCATGATGAGTATCAATCATTTAGGCTTGGGAATTCCTGAAGTGCCGTTTGGCGGTGTGAAAGATTCAGGCTACGGCTCAGAAGGCGGCAGCGAAGCGATTGAGTCTTATCTCAATCCAAAATTTGTTTCACAAGCTGGCCTCTAAGCCGCGCAACACTGGCATGCGGTGTGGTTGCCGCAGTGTGGTTGCCGCGGTTTGGTTACTGCGGTTTCACGCCTGCGTCCTTGATGACCTTTCCCCAACGTGCAATTTCTAATTTCACGTAGACATCGAGTTGCGCAGGTGTTGAACCGACAATTTGATAACCCAAGCCTTCGATGCGTTGTTTAGCCTCTGGTACCGCCATGGCTTTGATGATTTCTGCATTGAGTTTTTGCACAATCGGTGCGGGCGTATTGGCTGCTGCAAAAATGCCATACCAAGCCGAAATATCAAAGCCTGGTAAGCCAGATTCTTGAATCGTCGGTACGTTGGGCAACACCGATGATCGCTTGGCGGTCGACACGGCAATCGCACGAAACTTTCCGCCTTGAATTTGCGCTAAAGAAGAGGACATGCTGTCGAACATCAAATCGACTTCACGACCCAGTAATGCCGCAACTGCTGGCCCACTGCCTTTATAGGGGACATGCGTCATGTCCACGCCAGCCACCGATTTAAAATACTCCACGGCGAGATGACTGGTATTACCCGGACCTGCAGAACCGTAATTTAATTTGCCTGGGTTGGCACGCGCATACGTAATCAGCTCTTGAACAGATTGAATATTGGATTGGGCGTTCACAACCACCGATAACGGTAAGGTCGCGGCCAAGGTAATCGAACTAAAGTCGCGCACTGTGTCGTAGGGCAAATTAGGCATCAAGGTGGCATTCACTGCGTGCGCCGTCAGCAACATGATGATGGTGTAACCATCGGGAGGCGATTTCGCAATGAAGTCGGCACCAATGGTCGAACCTGCACCTGGTTTGTAATCAATCACCACCGGTTGACCTAGACTTTTACTCAGTTCATTGGCGATGGGACGCGCCAACAACTCCGAGCTACCGCCCGGTGCATAAGGCATCACAAACCGAATCGGTTTACTTGGCCAGTTTGTTACTTGCGATTGTGCAGCGGCCTGCTGTTGAAAAAAAATCGCGAGGCCGAATACCACAACTGCTACCCGTTGCAGCATGATGCGAAAAACAATCAGCCAGTGCACTTTTTTTAAACACAGATTGATATTCAACTTTGTCTCCTATTCGGCAACAAGACGCCGATGATTGCAACGACAGGATATACAACGTCCATTCAAATTTTTGTATGCCAAAAAAAAAACGGCAACCCACCTAACGAGGTAGACGCGTGCCCATTCCACGTGCTTGTGCGGTTTGATAGACCAGCAATGCCGCAGCTAAATCCGCGAGCGCATGGCCCGAAAAATTAAATAAGACGCGTTGGGTGTGATTCACTCGACCTAAAAATTTTCCGCTGCATAATTCTGATAACTCTGCGTTATAGGGCCCGGCCCAAGTCATGCGACCGGCTTTGGTAAGTACGCGTGTTTGCTCGTGCTCATCGGTCACGGTCAGATCAAAGCGAGACAACTTATCGCGCTGCCACGAACGCGCTAAATCGACGGCACCCACAAACGCACCCGGACTGACCCAATCGGGATCCAGAAACTCGAGTGTGCTCGCCCCTTCAGGCACAGTAGTGATGATCACATCGATATTGTCGACGGCTTGTCGTGGATCTTGTGTGACGGTCGCGCGCAAACCTCGAGCACGCGCTGCATCAGCCAAGCGCGCTGCGCTTTGTGGTGTGCGGCTTGCAATCACCACGTCTTTTATTCCAGGCAACACATCACACAAGGCCTCTAGGTGACTATGCCCTTGGACACCCGCGCCGATCAAACCGAGCGTACGACTATCCGAACGCGCCAGTTTTTCGGCTGCGATCGCAGTCATGGCCGCTGTTCGACGTGCCGTGATGCCGTCTCCCCCCATGATGGCAAGCGCCATTCCACTCACCATTTCTGAAAGCACAATTGTGCTGCTAATACTTGGCCCCGTACCTTGACCCGGCGGAACCAAGCCAAACCATTTCACGCAGGTCACACCCGCATCGCGCATCAACGCTGGCTTGGCCTGAAAGACATGCCCCGGACCCAGGGTCATCACCGATTTACTCGCCGCCAGTGCCGAACCACGCGCTTGTGCGGCAAACGCGTCACTCACCGCATCACGCAGTGCTTGTGGCGTTAGCGTGCAAGCCGCGACATCGGCTTCGCTCAAATACAAAATGGATGCGTGATCGATGACCGGTTGATTACTCAAGGCATCACCTTTGCATCATGAAAGAAATCAAGTAAAGCTTGCACGGTTTGCGCAGGACGTTCTTGCTGCACCCAATGCCCTGCATCGGTAATTGACTGCACGCCATGCATCTGCCGACACGCCTGAGTTTGCATGCGCGCAAGCTCAAGTGGTTTTTGTTGAGGGCCCCAATCACTTGCGCCTGAAATAAAGCAGGCAGGCGGTTGAATTTTTGCATGGGCCCAAGTTTGATACTCAGCTTCAAATTTTCCGCTGGTGCGACAGCGATACCAATCCAAGCCGCCTTGAAATCCAGTGCGCGCAAACTCGGCGGTATAGACCGCCAATTCGTGTTCAGGCAACCATGCACAGCTTGCGATTTGCGCTGCATTGGGCATGGCCGCGGCAACCGCTTGTGGCATGGTGTGGTGCAAATCCATCACATAATAATCAGGTAACTGGGCTAAAGCCGACGCGGTCCATGCGTGTAATGGATGTGGTTGATTGTCTAACCAATCTGCACTTTTCATGTGGTAATACGCACGCAAAAATGCATGCAAGCCTTGCGGTGCATGCAACATATCGGCATTGGCTGCACGCGTGGAGTAATACTGATGATAGTGCTTACGCGGACGAGGCAGCGCGGCTAACGCCGCATGAATAGGATCTACAGGTGGCGGCTCATCCAGAGCCACACTTGGCGGTCCACCCAGAGCCACACTTGGCGGTCCACCCAAAGCCACACTTGGCGGTCCACCCAAAGCCACACTTGGCGGTCCACCCAAAGCCACACTTGGCGGTCCACCAAAGGGCGCACTCATCATCACCACCGAACCAAACACATCTGGGCGAATGAGCGCACACCAAGCTGCAACCGACGAACCGAAATCATGACCCACCACGGCCGCTGCGGTTTGATGCCCACAGGCGTACAACACACCCAGCGCATCACGTACTAAGTTCATCATCCGAAACGGCGCAAGATCTGCATCGTATCGATCATCCCAACCGAGGGTTCGACCATAACCACGCTGATCGGGTGCAATCACGTGATAACCCGCGGCCGCTAAAGGCAGCATCACTTTACGCCAGCTATACGCGAGCTCTGGAAAGCCATGTAACAACAACAACGCAGGTCGATCCGCGGTTTCAAAGCCGGCTTCTAGGACGTGCATCTTCAGACCATTGATTCGATCAATGGTACGCGCACGAATACCCACAGGTAAGTGAAGCGCTTCGATGGACGTCATGGATTCGAGCCTACCACCGCCTGCACCTCATCTGCGATCAACGCAGCGAACCAACGACACAACAAAGGCACTTCAGCCAAGATGATCTGGCTGTGCTGCGCTGCGTGCGCATACCTCTAAACGCGGCATAATCGCAGCCGACTGCTTGTCATTCATTCAGCATCAACGCTGACATTACCTTTGGAGTGTTGTTTATGTTTTCAATTCGCTTGCCCTACGTGATCTTGCTCTGCTCTTTTGTTGCAGCGCTTCCTCAGCGTGCGATGTGCGCAGAGTTTCCTGAACGCAACGTACAAATCATCACGCCCTACGCAGCGGGCGGCGGACTGGACACCATCACGCGTACCGTAGCGCAACGTCTCAGCGCGATCTGGGCACAACAAGTCATTGTTGAAAACCGACCAGGTGCAGGCAGCACATTGGGTACTGCCATCGCTGCACGGGCAAAACCAGATGGCTACACGCTCTTGGTTGGTTCATCGCCACTGGGCATCGCGCCAGCGGTGTATCCGTCGCTCAGTTATGACGCACGTCGTGATTTCGTACCATTGAGTTTGATTGGCAGTGCGCCCGAAGTGTTAGTGGTCACGCCAAATTTAGCGGTGCACAGTGCCGCTGAGCTGGTGGCACTTGCAAAATCAGGGCGCAAGTTCAATTACGGTTCAGCGGGCTCGGGCACGCTGGCGCATCTGGCCGCTGAATCGATCAATCGTCGTACTGGCATGGGCAGCACGCATATTCCGTATAAAGGGAGCAGCATGGCACTGACCGATTTATTAGGTGGTCAAGTCGATTGGCTGTGCGATACACCAGCCGCAGTGATTGGTCATATTCGTAGCGGCAAGGTACGCGCCTTAGCCATTGCAGCCCCGCAACGTTCACCGCAACTACCGCAAGTACCGACGCTCACTGAAGCAGGTTTTTCAGATCTGGATTTTCGAATTTGGATGGGCCTGATGGCACCGGCCGGCACCCCTGAAACCGTCATTAAAAAAATCGAGACCAGCATACTAGAGGTATTGCGTGAACCGACAACACGCGCCACCTTAACAAGCCAAGGCTGGGATATTGTTGGTAGCACCGCAAAAGAATTTGCAACGTTTCTCGATGCAGAGTTACCCAAACTCAGTGCAGCCGCGCGTAGTGCTGGGGTGAAGGCGGATTAACTGCCCGCCAGTAATCGGCCAAACCCCGCAATCGGCACATGCACACCGATTTGACGTAGCGCATTCCAAAACATGGCTGCTGTACTCGACAAGCAAGGCTTGCCTAGATCAGTTTCCAGCGCTTGCAACGCATCGATCGTTGGCATGCCCACGCCGCTTAAGAACACCGCTTGTGCGCTCGGCACATCGACACGGCGCGCGAGTCGATAGGCATCCGCCGCGGTAAGGTCGTAAATATTGCTGATGCCTTCCAGGTGAGCGTGGTTCACCACAGACAAGCCATGCGCCTCAAGATGCGCTTTACTTTTTGCCGTCGACACAGCGTTATAAGGCGCGCCCAGGGCAATCCGTTGCACACCCAAATGGGCAAACGCGCTGACCACACTTCCAAAGGCGGTGATGAATCGCGCACCGGTGGTTTTTTCAATGCGTGTAATAAGCTCTGCCTCGCCTTGCATGCCTAAGGTGTAGCTGGTGGCGGTGTGGGCCAACACAATCACATCCGGTTTGACGTGATTGAGCAAGGCAACGTTGTCATCTAAATGCGCAATCTGTGTACGATTTCGCTCTTCTTGGCCTGTATGCGAACCCGTTTCGCCATGCGCCACCATCCGCGTGAAGTGTAACGACACCCCCGCAGGCATGAGCTGCATGAGCTCAGGCTCAAGGTTCGGGTTACCTGGAGGAACCAAGACTCCAATCCGTGCGCGCCATCCATTCATCTGATTAGTTTAGTGTGCACTGCGACGTGCTTCAACTAAAAGCTTGCGCTAGTCTGCGCTTCCCCCCTGTGCGTTCTGAGGAGTCAGCCATGCATGCCCTGCCCCGTTTGCTGCTCGCTATCATCGTGACACTCGTTGGCGGCATGAGCGCCCTGCCAAGCAGCGCGCAAACGTTTCCAAGTAAACCCATCACCCTCATTTGCCCTTGGCCTGTCGGCGGCGCCAGTGATTTGGTGTTACGTGCGTTTGGTGAAGCGATGAGTAAACAACTCAATCAACAAGTGGTGATTGAAAATCGCCCCGGTGCATCCGGCACGTTAGGCGCAGTGGCCATGACCAACGCTCGACCCGATGGCTACACGCTCACGCAAACCCCGATTACCGTATTTCGTTTACCGCATCTGCAAAAAGTAGCGTTCGATCCAATGAAAGATCTAACTTATATTATCGGCACCACCGGTTACACCTTTGGTGTGGTTGTTCGCGCAGATGCCCCGTGGAAAAATTTTGCAGAGATGCTTGAGTGGGCCAAAGCCAACCCAGGCAAGCTTTCGTATGGCACGCCTGGCGCGGGCACCAGCTTGCACATCACGATGGAAGAAATCGCCGCCAACCTGGGCATCAAATTACTCCATGTGCCATTTAAGGGTGCAACCGAAAACGTCCAAGCCTTGTTAGGCGGGCACATCATGGCAACAGTAGATTCAACAGGATGGGCCCCACAAGTCGATAGCGGACGCGCCCGATTACTCGTGACTTGGGGTGCAGAGCGCACCCAACGTTGGCCGAGCGTCCCGACGCTCAAAGATCTTGGCTATAACATCGTTTCCGAATCACCTTATGGCATTGCCGGGCCTCGTGGCATGGATCCGAAAGTTGTGCAAACGCTGCATGACGCCATGCGACGGGCGATGAACGATCCGACCTACAAAAAGGTTCTCGAGCGTTACGATCAACCGAGCATATATATGTCGACGGAAGATTACACCGCGTTTGGGCGCAAACAATTTGAACAAGACCGCACGATGATGGAAAAACTAGGACTACGCGCGCAGAACTAACGACTTATGCTGGCGCTTTCTCTCCACCCAGCGCCGTCATCAGGTCTGCAAACATCCGCGCAAGCTCACCGCTCATCAATGCAAAGTCGACTGCGAATTGCGCGTGTGGATCTTCGAGTTCGGCGTCTGATTCACGTCGCAGAATATCCAAAAACACAACGCGCTTAATCTGCAGATGCTCGGTGAGTACAAACGAAATTTTGTCGTTCCAAGTGAGACCCATGCGTACCACGGTTTTGCCACCCGCGAGATGCCCACGAATTTCTTCACCCTCTAAGGAATGCCGTGAATAACGCACGGTTGCACGACTGTGATCCGCGGCGCGCAACTCCAGGTCTTGATCGATACTAAACCCATTGGGCGCGCTTCCCTGCGCTAACCACGCTGCCATACACGCAGCCGGCGTACGTTGCGTTTCAACGCGGGTTGCAGATAAGTCGTCCTCGGCTCTGCGCAGCACCTCCATGAACTGTTCAGCGCGTGTATCGGCGGCGGCATCCACCATCAACCAGCCGTGCGCCCGATCAATCCATGCATGCGTCAAACGACGACGTGCGAGTGCCCGCGGCAATAATTCACCGGTCACTTGCTCTTTGAGATCGCGCAGTTGCTTTCGTCCGACAGGATGTCCTTGCCGAAGTGCGATATGTGCGGCACGGTCTTCAGTGTGTTGACGAATGATGCTCGAGGGTAAAAGCTTTTGCTCTACACCAAGACAAAGTAACCACTGCTGCTGCAGCTGAAACAAATACGTTTCGTCTTCATGCGGATGCGTCCAACCACGACTTTCCATTTGCAAACCGCCGCAAGCTTGCAACGGATCACGCGACAATTTGATTTCAAGATCCTCCGCTTGCACAGCGCAATTTGCAGGCAAACGGTACGGCACGATATTTTTAAACAACATGGTTTCAGCAGACCAAGCAAAAAAGACGCTGCAAAAAAGCCGGTAGCGTCAGACACGCTACCGGCCCGAATGAAATTACATATGACGAATGAGCACGCTGCGAAAACGAATGGTGCCACCCGCGGATTGCAACGCGATGGGTCCGCTGCGCCATTGCGCGCGGACTAAGTCGGCTGTTTGTCGTCCGTTCAACGTCACAACAATACGATCGCCTCGTGCCATGATTTCGTACACGTTCCAGCGATTCGCAACTTTGGGATACGGTGTGTTCACCGCGGCAAAATCAACAATGGCGCCTGTGCCATAGGTTAGATCAGGACGCTGATCCCAGATGTTGACCTCATACGAATTATTCGCGCCCACTTTTTGCGGATCTTGGCAGCGAATAAAAATTCCGCTGTTGGCTTGTTCATCGGCCCAAAACTCTGCACGAATCTCAAAGTCTGAATACGCGTCTGGCGTCACGAGATAACCGGCTTTGCCATTTTTACCTTGCAACGTGCCATCCACCACGCTCCATTGACCATCCCCTAGCGCACGCCAATTGCTCGGCACCTGGGTTCCGTCCACCAACGTGATCCAACCACTCGGACGTGCCGAACCCGCACAACCCGTGAGGCTCAACCCGGCCATTGCAGTGCTTGCCATCAAAAAAGATCTGCGATTCACCATCGATGTCTCCTTAGGATGATTTATTTTTAGACTGACACGTTTCAAACAATACTGCAGGCCTGTGCAAACGACAAACGTGGTGAGCGCGTCCACAACTTGCTCGGATCACCGTGACCGATGTTGCACAAAAAATTTGATTTGAATCGGCCATCAGGAAAAAACGCGGCATCGACTTTGGCGTTATCAAAGCCAGACATTGGTCCACAATCCAAACCCAACGCACGCGCTGCCAAAATAAAATATCCGCCCTGCATCGATGCATTACGAAATGCCGCCCGCTCAGCACCAGCGGCGTTGGCTGGACCTTTAAATAAATGAATGGCCTCGGGCTTGTGTGGAAACACCTGCGGTAGATGCTCATAAAACTGCGTATCCCAAGCCAAGATCACGCACACCGGTGCAGACATTGTCTTGTCTAAATTTCCTGGACTGAGAGCTGGCGCGAGTTTGGCTTTCGCCTCAGCGGACTTGACAAACACCAAGCGCGAAGGCTGGGTGTTCATGGTGGTCGGGGCCCATTTAAATACATCATAAAGTGCCTCGAGCGTCGCATCACTTACCGGCGTTGTGCTAAAGCCATTGTGCGAGCGTGCGTCGCGAAACAGTAAATCGAGTCCTTGATCGTTCAACATTCACGTCTCCTCTTGCAGACAAAAAGAAAATCACCCGACATTGTGCCTTAACTACCCTTTCGCATTGTTTCGCGTGTTCACCCAAGACAGCACGTAAAATCTGGGCATGCAACTCACCACGACACTGCCCGATCTTTCTGCGCTGATC
>CANIIA010000056.1 GCA_947467435.1 Betaproteobacteria bacterium | reverse complement strand
TGCTGCGATGGCGCGCGCTTTGCGCGGCTTACGCGTGGCCTTGATTGATGCCGAGCCTATCACCGCGCCCGCCCCCGCCTCGACTGAAGCCAGTGCTGCGCCCTGGGATGCGCGGGTCTACGCCCTGAGTCCGGGCAATGTACGTTTCTTACAGGATCTGGGCGTGTGGCCCGAGGCGGGCTTGCCGCGTGCCTGTCCGGTTCATGCGATGTCGGTGCATGGCGACGCGGTGGGCTCGTATATCAGCTTCGATGCATTGCGTAGCGGCGTATCCGAGCTGGCTTGGATTGTCGAAGATCGCGTCTTACGCGAGGCCTTGTCGTTGCGCGTACAACAGCAAGATGACTTGCGCTATTTTTCTGGTGCTCGTGCGGTGTCGCTCGAGCAGCGTACCGACAGCATCGTCTTGACTTTGGCGCAAGGCCAAGCGCTTGAAGCGAATGTGTTGATTGGTGCTGATGGGGCGAACTCATCGATCCGCCAATTGGCTGGACTCAATGGTCGCGACGCGCCCTATGGCCAAACCGCAGTGGTGGCAAATTTTTCGTGTGCGCAGCCCCATCAACAGATCGCGCGGCAATGGTTTACGGGTGGGCCGGTATTGGCTTTACTGCCTTTGCCTGGGCAACGTGTGTCGATGGTGTGGTCTTTGCCTGATGCCGAAGCTGCGCGGGTGTGCTCACTGACAGCGCAAGCGCTTTGTGTTGAGGTGATGAGCGCTACAAAGGCGTGTTTGGGTGCCATGGCGTGCATGACTGCGGCGCGTGCCGTTCCATTACGCCGTATGCAGGCGGCGCGTTCCATCGCGCCGCATTTAGCCTTGATTGGAGATGCCGCGCATTGCGTGCATCCGTTGGCGGGTCAGGGATTAAATTTAGGGCTCCACGATGTGCGCGATCTGAGTGCCGCAATCCTTGGGCGCAGTGTGGTGCAGGGTGTGGGCGACTGGCGTGTGTTACGCCGCTACGAACGCGCACGTAAAGAAGCGGTGCTACTTACCTCGAGCATGATGCACGGGTTGTATGGATTGTTTTCGACGACCGATCCGTTCGTAAAGCGTGCGCGTCAGCACGGCTTAAATTGGGTGGATCGATTGCCGATGTTAAAGCGTCAGCTGATGCAACATGCGTTACGTTGATCCCGCAGTCATTACGCTCACAGCCACCAAGTCTCAAAGCGTCGCTGATCACCGCGTTGCTGATCTGCAGGTCACTTTGCACACCGCAAGCAGATCACGATTTTAAACGGAGAAGCCATGTTGTTATCGATGTCGATTGTGCGTCACACATTGCGTGTAATGTTGTTGTCGCTCTGCATGTTCCTGAGTGCGCAAGCGCAAGCCAACGAGCAACTGATTCGTCAAGTGCTCGAGCCGAAATTAAAGGGCAGCAAAATCGAGGGCATCCAGCCTGCGCCGATGGCCGGGTTGTTTGAAGTGCGATTTCGTTCGGCAGAAGGCATCCAAGTGATCTATACCGATGCCCGCGCGGAGCACATCATCGTTGGCAATTTGTACGAGGCAAAATCGGATCGGAATCTGACCGAAGAGCGCATTGCCAAATTGTCGGCGATTAAGTTCGAGAGCTTGCCACTCGACCAAGCCATCAAGATCGTGCGTGGCAACGGTCGTCGCGTTGTCGCGATGTTTACCGATCCTTATTGCCCGGCATGCCAATCGTTTGAGCAAACCTTGCAGCAGCTCGATGACATCACGGTGTATGTATTTATGTTTCCGGTGATTCGTCCCGAACGCAGCGAGCACTCGAAAATTGTTTGGTGTTCGTCTGATCGTGCAAAGGCATGGCTTGATTTAGCTTTGCGTAAACGCCCACCCACCGGTAGCGCAAGTTGCGATCACCCGGTGGATAAAAATCTTGCGCTGGGTCAGTCGCTGGGTGTGCGTGCAACACCGACGCTGTTTTTTCGCGATGGCGATCGTGTGCAAGGTGGGATGACGCTGGCTGCGTTACGCGCCAAACTCGATGAGGGCGTAGCCAAGCGTTAACCAAGCAAGCGGCGACCAAGTATCAACCAGCGATGAAGTGCGCGCGACTTGCTTCGTACGCGGCAGTTTTTTCATGTCGTTTTTTAGCGTCGAATGTTTATTGCGGTCGTTGTGGCACCGCGCCGCGCGGCCACAGTAACCAATAACGTCCACGCTGACGCATGCGTCCTGCCTCGCGTCCCGCGGCCTCACCCAACCCCCAAAAAAAATCACCGCGTACCGCCCCGCGAATCGCTCCACCTGTGTCTTGGCCCATCATTAAACGTTGTAGCGGTTGCGTCGATGAAGGTGCGGTGGTGCTCAGATAGAGTGGTGCACCCAAGGGGATGTGGCGTGGATCAATGGCCAAGCTATAACCGCCTGTGAGCGGCACACCCATCGCGCCGGGCGGTCCATCGGTGGGCGGCAGTTCGCGAAAAAATACGTAGCTTGGGTTGGCGTTCAAGGCGTCTTGTAACTTGTTCGGGTTGTTGGCGGCCCACGCTTTGATACCTTGCATCGAGGTTTGTGCAAGCGCCATTTCTCCACGGTCGGCAAGCCAACGTCCCATCGATCGATAGGGATGCCCGTTTTGATCGGCGTAACCCAAACGTGTGCGAGAACCGTCGGGTAATTCGAGTTGCCCCGATCCTTGTATTTGCAGAAAGAACAATTCAACTGGATCGGCGACCCAACCAAGAATGGGTGCTGGTAATTGCGCACCCGTTGCGTCGATTTGTCCACGATCACGATACGGCACCAAGCGACGACCTTCTAAGCGGCCGCGCAAACGCAAATGACGCAGCTCCGGATACAGATCGGCTAAATCGACCACAACCAAATCATCGGGTACACCAAACACGGGGTATCGAAATGTCGCGTTGGCTTCACGCTGACCGCGCAAAATTGGTTCGTAATAACCCGTGAACAGCCCTTCGGTGTTGCCCTCGCCATCGATCACTTGCCAGGGCTCAAAGCCTTGCTCAAAAAAAGCGCGCGCAGCTGCTTCATCGCCGGCAGTTACGCTGCTTGCGCGAACGCATAGATCGCGCCATAACTCGCGTCGCACTAAACGATCACAACCCAACATAAAGGCTGCCAAACTTGGAGCGAGCTTGTGATCGTTCCAGCCATCGAGCGTGTCAAACGAGGTGCGCTCGTAGCGTGTTTCTTTCGGTGGTGCCGGTTTGGCGGGTGCAGGGCAGGCCGGACACGCGGGGCAGGGCGCTGTTGGCGCACATGCTTGACTAGTTGAAACGGTTTGCATTGGCAATGGCGCACAGGCACCGAGCAGCGCGCCGATTACAATCAACGGTATTAGCGTGAATGCGAGCCGAACGATGTGGGTCATTTATCTAGAAATGGCAGCAGTGCTGCTGATTGTGTTTCTGATTCTTTGGTGGACATGGCCAAGAAAAAAATCATCTCCACCACCAGACGATGCGCCGTAACGCGATGCACGCTTAATGCAGCGTGCGCGGTACAGCAAGGGTGAATTCAGCAATCGGTGCATCAAACCGCGTGCCATCTTCAGCCACCATTTGATAACTGCCGCGCATGGTGCCCACCATCGTACGAATCGCCGCGCCGCTGGTGTACTCAAATTGCTCGCCGGGGCGTAACACGGGCTGCGCGCCGATCACCCCCAGGCCACGCACTTCTTCAACTTGGCCGTTGGCATCAGTGATGATCCAGTGGCGGCTGATGAGTTGCGCGGTCACTGTCCCGGTGTTGCGAATGGTGATGGTGTAAGCAAACACAAAGCGTTCGGCGGCTTCATCTGATTCTTCGGGCAGATGACGGACCACCGTGGTGACGTTGATGGAGTTGGGCGATTGCATGCCGTACATTCTACCGAGATGCAGCGCGTTCGGCGCGCCATCCGGTACAATCAAGTGGATGACTCTACGAATCGCTCCAAGCATTTTGTCTGCCGATTTCGCTCGTTTGGGCGAAGAGGTGCGTGCGGTTGTGTCGGCTGGCGCTGATCTCATCCACTTTGATGTCATGGACAATCATTACGTGCCGAATTTGTCGGTCGGTCCATTGGTGTGTCAGGCCATTCGCCCGCATGTAACGGTGCCGATTGATGTGCATCTGATGGTCGAGCCAGTGGACCGTTTAATTCCTGAATTTGCTGCTGCAGGCGCCAATATCATTAGCTTTCACCCCGAGGCGAGCGCCCATGTGGATCGCACCATTGCGTTGATTAAATCAAGCGGCTGCAAAGCTGGATTGGTACTGAATCCGGCCACACCGCTGAATGTGTTGGATTACACCCTCGAGAAACTCGATTTAGTGTTGTTGATGTCAGTCAATCCTGGATTTGGCGGGCAGTCGTTGATCTCGTCGGTGTTGCCAAAAATTACTGCGGTGCGTGAACGTATTGCCGCCAGTGGTCGCGACATTTGGCTGGAAGTCGATGGCGGCATCAAGCCCGACAATATCGCGCAAGTGGCGGCAGCCGGTGCAGATACATTTGTTGCCGGTTCAGCGATTTTTGGTACGTCCGATTACGCGGCCACTATCGCCACCCTGCGTCAACAATTGGCACGCGCTACGCCATCCAACTAAGCGGTGCCGTCCTTGAATTTAACGCACTTGCACGGCAAACGCGCCGTGCTCATTGATTTAGATGGCACCTTGCTCGACACAGCCCCCGAGCTCGTGGCCAGTGTGAACGCGTTATTGGTGTCTCGTGGGTTAGAAGCATTACCCGAAACACGCGTGCGTAATCTCATTGGTAAAGGCGTAGCGCATTTGGTCACCGGCGCCTTGCAACTGTCCATGCACGCGGCGCCCGATGCACAAACCATCGCGCAAGCGATCGAACAATTTAATGCGATTTATTTGCGCTTCAATGGCACGCAAGCGCAGCTGTACCCAGAAGCTTTGACTGGATTGACAGCGTTACGAGAAGCCGGATTAAAAACCGCGTGTGTGACTAACAAACCATCGGCATTTACACTGCCGTTGTTACAAGCAGTGCATTGCTTCGACCAGTTTGATGCGGTGGTGTGTGGCGATGAGGTGACCAATAAAAAACCCGCGCCGGATGCGTTGTGGCTGGCATGCAAACGTTTATCGGTGCTGCCGAACGAAGCGGTGATGGTTGGTGACTCAGCCAATGATGCGCTGGCGGCGCGTGCTGCGGGGTGTGTGATCTTATTGGTGCCCTACGGTTATCGCGAAGGCGCCCAGGTGCATGAGATTGATGCCGATGGTATAGTTTCTAGCCTGTTACACGCGGCGACACTCATCGGTGCAAAGAGCTAATTTTTCGTTGGAGTTGCACCGATATGAATGCACCTGAATTTCATCGACTGGCTGCCGAAGGTTTTAATCGCATCCCAGTGATTGCGCAAGTGCGCGCCGATCTTGATACGCCCGTGAGTTTGTATCTCAAGCTGGCCAACGCCCCCTTTACCTACTTACTTGAATCGGTGGTGGGCGGCGAACGTTTTGGTCGATATTCGTACATTGGTTTGCCCTGCGCTGAACGCATCGAATTGCGTGATGGCGTGATTCGCGTGATCCGTCGTGCACACGATGGCACCGAAGACATCGAAGAAGTTGGCGAGCGCGACCCCTTTGCGTTTGTGCGCGATTACATTCGACATGACAAGCCCGCGCCGCTGCCCGGCTTGCCACGCTTTGCCGGTGGACTGGTGGGTTACTTTGGCTACGAAACCGTGCGTCATATCGAGGCGCGGCTTGCAAAAACACAGAAGCCCGATGCCCTAGGGACGCCGGATATGTTGTTGTTGCGTTCAGAAGAACTTGCAGTGATCGATAACGTGCAAGGCAAACTGTACTTGGTGGTGTTTGCTGATCCGGCGCAAGACAACGCCTTGGCCAAAGCCCACGCGCGTTTAGCCGAGTTGCGTGCGCAACTTGCGCGCCCCATTTCTGAACCAACACACGGGCACATTGATTTACCGGACGTACGTTCTTCGCTCACGAAGCCGCAATTTCTAGAGGCGGTACGCAAGACCAAAGAGTACATTTACGCCGGCGACGCGATGCAGATTCAAATCTCGCAACGCTTTTCGCGCGAATTTACGGCGCCACCGTTTGCGTTGTATCGCGCCTTGCGTAGTTTGAATCCATCACCGTATATGTTTTATTTTGATCTCGGTGATCATCATGTGGTGGGCGCATCGCCAGAAATTTTAGTGCGACTCGAAGGCGATACAGTGACGCTGCGTCCGATTGCCGGTACACGACCGCGCGGTAAAACACCCGAAGAAGATCGCGCTGCCGCGGCTGAGTTGTTGGCCGACCCCAAAGAGCGTGCCGAACATGTGATGTTGATCGATTTAGGACGAAATGATGTGGGACGCGTGGCAAAAACTGGGAGCGTCAAAGTGACCGACACGATGGTCATCGAACGTTACTCGCATGTGATGCACATCGTGTCGAATTGCGAAGGCCAGTTGGCCGATGGGCTGGATGCGTTTGATGTACTCAAAGCAACTTTTCCAGCCGGTACCGTGACCGGTGCGCCCAAAGTGCGCGCGATGGAAATCATCGATGAATTTGAGCCCGTGAAACGCGGTTTATATAGTGGCGCGGTGGGTTATTTGGGCTTCAATGGCGACATGGATTTGGCCATCGCGATACGCACCGCGGTCGTCAAAGACGGCATGCTGCATGTGCAAGCCGCGGCAGGCATTGTGGCTGACTCAGATCCGGAAGCTGAATACAACGAAACGCTGCATAAATCGCGTGCCGTGCTGCGCGCAGCAGAAACAGCGTTAGAAGATCTTGCGCCGCCGCGCGTGGTGTAAGGAATAGACCATGCTCCTCATGATCGATAACTACGATTCTTTCACCTACAACCTGGTGCAGTATTTTGGTGAGCTCGGTGAAGATGTGCGCGTGTATCGCAATGATGAAATTACGCTCGATGCCATTGCCGCGCTGAAGCCGCAGCGCATTGTGTTGTCACCGGGCCCGTGCACGCCCAACGAGGCGGGTGTGACCTTAGGGGTGATCCAACGATTTGCAGGTACGTTTCCAATGCTTGGTGTGTGTTTGGGTCATCAAGCAATTGGTCAGGCATTTGGTGGACAAGTCGTGCGCGCGGGCAAAGTGATGCATGGCAAGGTGTCGCATATCCGACATCAAAACATCGGTGTGTTTCGTGGTTTGCCGCAAGACTATGCGGCCACCCGTTATCACTCGCTGGTGATTCAACGCGCGAGTCTGCCCGAATGTTTAGAAGTCACCGCGGTGTCTGAAGACGACGAAATTATGGGTGTGCGTCATCGCACGTTGCCGGTAGAAGGCGTGCAGTTTCATCCCGAAGCAATTCTGACGGAGCACGGACACGCGTTACTCAAGAATTTTTTAAGCGAGACATTGGCATGAGTATCACCATTGCCCAGGCTTTGCAGCGCCTGGTTGAGCATCGCGAAATTTTTCATGATGAGATGTTGCATCTGATGCGACAAATCATGCGCGGTGAACTCGCCGCGACGCAGATTGCCGGCTTGATCATGGGCTTGCGCGTAAAAAAAGAAACCGTGGGTGAAATCGCCGCCGCAGCACAAGTCATGCGTGAGTTTGCAACGACCGTACCGGTTGCAGATGCAACGCGCTTGGTCGACACATGCGGCACTGGTGGCGATGCTGCGCATACGTTTAATGTTTCGACCGCTGCTGCATTTGTCGCGGCGGCTGCTGGCGCACGCGTGGCTAAACATATGGGACGATCGGTGTCATCTGCCAGCGGGAGCGCCGATGTGTTGGAAGCTTTCGGCGTGAACATCGCATTGACGCCTGAACAAGTCGGGCGCGCCATCGATACAGTTGGCTTGGGATTTATGTTTGCGCCGACCCATCACAGCGCAATGAAGTACGCAGCACCGGTACGCAAAGAATTAGGTGTACGCACCTTATTCAATATTTTGGGACCACTCACCAATCCTGCAGGTGCAGCCAATCAAGTGATGGGTGTGTTTCATCCGGATTTGGTGGGCATTCAAGTGCGGGTGCTACAACGCTTGGGCGCACGGCACGTGATGATCGTGCACGGTGTTGAAGGCTTGGATGAACTTTCGATTGCCGGCGAGACCATGGTCGGTGAGTTGAAAGAAGGGCAAGTGATGGAGTACCGCGTGGAGCCAGCGCAGTTTGGATTGCAAACGCATCCCACACGCGCAATTCAGGTTGGTAGCGTCGAAGAATCTAAAGAAATTATTCAAGCGGTGTTGGCCAATCAACCCGGACCCGCTCGCGATATCGTGGCGTTGAATGCTGGGGCGAGCGTGTATGTGGCCGGCGCAGCGGCGAGTTTGGCCGAGGGCGTGAGTAAAGCGCAAGCGGTGATCGCCAGTGGTGCTGCACAAGACAAGTTGATTGCGTATCAGGCGTATGCAGCCGCTTGTCGCGGATGACTGTGCGATGAGCGATATCCTGCAAAAAATTCTGGCAACCAAGCGCGAAGAAATTGCCGTGGCGAAACAGCGCACATCGCTTGCCGCCATCGAAGCGCAAGCGCGTGCGCAAACGCCGCCACGCGATTTTATTGGCGCAATCAAGACAAAAATTGCGCACGGTCACGCCGCAGTGATTGCCGAGATTAAAAAAGCCAGTCCAAGCAAAGGTGTTATACGTGCTGACTTTGATCCGGCGCGGATTGCGATGTCGTATCAAGACGGCGGTGCTGCGTGTTTGTCTGTGCTCACTGATGTGCAATATTTTCAAGGCAGTGCTGAGGCGTTGCGTGCAGCTCGAGCTGCGTGTGCGTTGCCTGTATTACGCAAAGATTTCATCATCGATGCCTATCAAGTGTTTGAAGCGCGTGCGATGCAAGCCGATTGCATTTTGTTGATTGCTGCCGCGCTTGAACAATCGCAATTGCTTGCGTTAGAAACACTTGCGCACGATTTAGGTATGGCGGTGTTGATCGAAGTGCATGATGCGCACGAATTGAAAATCGCGTTAACGATGCAAACGCCGTTGCTCGGAATCAATAACCGCAATCTACGCACCTTTGAAACGCGGCTTGAAACCACGCTCGACTTGCTGGCCGATCTTCCAAGTAATCGCTTAGTGGTCACAGAAAGTGGCATTCATACAAACGCGGATGTCGCGCGCATGCGTCAGGCGGGGGTGCGAGCTTTTCTGGTCGGCGAGGCATTGATGCGCGCAACTGAGCCTGGAAATGCCCTGAGAAACTTGTTTGGATAAACGCTTTAACTTATTGAAAAATAGAGGTTAAATATTATTGATGTTGTGGAAATGCAACATCCAAAACTCAATCTAGCCTCAAACCCTGCCTGTACGTTGCTCCCCTATGGGCCCTCTCGGCAAAATACGCCTAACTTCTCGTTATGAGGGGTTGTGGCCGGTTGTAGTAACGCAACAAAACATCGTTGAAACCGCTATTTCGGCCGGTCTGACTTCACAACCAATAGGAGCTTTACATGAACAAGAAACTTTTAGCCGTCGCTGTTGCCGGCGCCTTGGCTGCCCCTGGCTTAGCCATGGCTCAGTCCAGCGTGACCATCAGCGGTATCCTCAAGGGCAGCTTTGACCAGTTCAGCATTGGCAACGCCAACACCGCCCGTACTGGCAACCTGTCGGAAACCCGCGTGTCGGATCACTCCTCGCGCATCATCTTCAACATGACCGAAGACCTCGGTGGCGGCCTCAAGGCCATCGGCCAGTTCGACCTGCGTTTCAACTTGGACCAGACCTCGCGCTTGACCGCTGACTACACCACTGCAACCACCACCGCCACGATGGCTCCTTCGGTGAACCCAGTGTCATCGGGTAACAACCACGTTGGTTTGGCCGGTAGCTGGGGTAGCGTGAAGTTGGGTCGTCAGGACATCTACTACGTTGACACCGCCTCCGTGCTGCCATCTTCGGCACACATCGGCGTCACATCTCAGCCTATTTTCCACTCCTTGGCTTCGATGAACGCCAGCCGTACGCCTAACTTGGCCTGGTACGAGTCGCCACGTATGAGCGGCGTGCGCGGTATCGTTGCTTATTCGACCAACCCATTGCGCGCTTCCGGCACGAACGAAGCTGAAAACGATTTGGGTACCAACAGCCGTAAAGGCGGTGGCGTGCATGCCAAGTTGGATGCCAATATCGGCAATGCCAATGTGTTCTACTCGTTTGTGAATGCCAAGTCGGACTACGTTGGTGGAACGATGGCTGCTGCTGGCGATTCGATCAGCACCACGCAAAACGTTACGGCTAACCAAAAGGGTCAAACCATTGGTGGTACGTACAACTTCGGTGGCGGACTTAAGGCTGGTTTGGGCTACTCATCAGAGAAGCAAGTCACCGTGTCAACGGGTTCAACCACCAAAGCCAATGCCGCGCAAGCTAGCATCGCTTACACCACAGCTGCACACACCATTGGTTACGAATACAACAAGGTGGGTGACAAGTCGGTGGACGGCGTATCTACTCAAGGTAGCAACGCTAAGTCGAGCGCCTTTGTTTACGACTACGCCTTAAGCAAGCGTACCAACGTTGGCGCGTCTTATTTCGTGATGACCAACGGCTCGGCCGGCACGATTTCACCTTTCTACCAGGGCAACAACGCCTTCGGTGGCCAGTTCAAGTCGCTGGCGGGTGAGAAGTACACCATCACTTCGGTTGTTCTGCGCCACGCGTTCTAATCAACGCATAACGTAAGTAACTAACAGCAGTTGATGTAGAAACGCCCGGTGGAAACACCGGGCGTTTTTTTTTAATGTTGGGAAAAGAATGTGCTGTTTAATCTTTGTTTGATCAATCTAGGTCAAGTGAGTGTGGCGGAAAGTCTGGCGCCGCTCATTAACTATATGCGCCAAAGCCTATCCAAATGCGGACACGAGGTTACAGTGTCACACGAGCACCTCACGCAAGACGGTATCAACCTGTTTTTTGAAGGCTTTCACATTCCGGAATTTGTAGATCAACTGATTCAATTTAAAAAAGATCAAGGACTGCGGTTCGGTTTGATCGCCACAGAGCTCATACAAGCAGAAGAAATACCTTACGCAAAGCACGGCGTGATCTATCCAGAGCACATCAACAAAACCGATGCCCTAAAACGGCGATTGAAGGGATACAGCGACGTAGCTTCCGAGGCGGATTTTGTGTGGAGTTTTCTAGAAAGAACCGCAGCGTATTCAAAAAAATATAATGCAGCCTCTTATCACTACCCAGTCGGATATGTGCAGCATCTTTGCGCAGAGTTGCGGCGATCGCCAAAAGATATCGACGTATTGTTTTTTGGCGGACGAACGCCACACCGAGAACGCATATTAAAAGCCCTGGCTGAACGTGGTATCAGTGTGATGGCCATTGGCCGGGGATTTCCAAGTGGGGTGTTACCTGCCCCATTACTTCAGTCACTGCTAGACCGAGCAAAAATTGGACTTAATCTCACGCTTGAATCAGAGCCCACTACGTCTGGCATTGACCCAAGATTTGTCTCATGCATGCGGGTTACAGAAATGTTGGATCGAGACTTACTCGTCGTGTCAGAGGATATTCCAGAAGACAATCCTTACAAAGACCACATGGTCAACGCAACGCCCGATAAATTGGCAACCTGCATTAAAGACATTCTGCAAACGGAGCGATGGAAAAAATTAGGGCAGTTAAACGCAACAAGCTACAGAGAAAAAATGCAAGTGACAAACATCTGCCTACCCGTGATTGAACAAACCCTCAAGGCGTTGCGTTAAAAGTTAAGGAACAAAGAAAAAGAACAAAAGACAGTGCGTAAGAGTGAGCGATGAAAAACAAGAAAAATGCCTTGCCATTAGAGACAATGTTTCATCAAGCGCAGGATCTGTACGTCGCTGGAAATATCACTCGCGCGAAAAAAATTTTCCAGGAAATACAAAAAAAATATCCAAACGTCGGGCCGGTACTGAGCATGCTCAGTAGCATTGCCGTCGAAGAAAAGCAGTATGAACATGCATTGCAGCTGGTTGATCAGGCGATTCAAATAGATCCCAGCGACGCAGTCGCGCATAACAATCGTGGCAATGTGTTGAGCGCAATGCAACAAACAGAAGCGGCAAAAGCGTCTTTTGTGAAGGCGTTGTCACTCAACCCCGAATATATCCAAGCGCACTACAACCTTGGCGTGGTGCTAGAAGACCAGCAGCAGTGGGACCAAGCAGTCGCACGTTATCACTATGTATTAGCGCACGAGCCAGGGTTTGCGTTGGCGCATAACAATATCGGCGTGGTCTTCAGACAACAAGGAAAAAAGCACGAAGCACTGAGTTGCTTTGATCGCGCAATCCAGAGCGATCCGCGATTGGCTAAGGCCTATCAAAATAGAGCAAACACACGCAGCGATTTAGGTCATTACGAAGAGGCCATCGCGGATTATCGACGTGCAAGACAATTGGATGTAGAGGTTGCAGATCCGGGTACCGAGTTGCTGACGCATCTGCATTTAGCCGATTGGGAGAGTTACGCTGAGAAAAAAAAGGAAATCGAAACAGAGGCGCTAATAAGCACTAGAAGAATTTCTCCGTTTACGATGCTATCTATCTCAGACCGTCCTGAGATACAGCAACTGACTGCACAACAATGGGCAAAGCAATACGATAAACAAAATATCGCGATTGAAAAAACGCCTAAGCGTAGTGAAAAAAATAAAATAAAAATTGGCTACTTTTCAGGTGATTTTCGATCACATCCAGTAGCCGCACTCATGGTGCAAGTATTTGCTCAACACAATCGAGAAAAATTTGAAGTATATGCATTTTCATATTGCCCATTAGAAGAAGATGCAGTGAGCCATCGTATTGCGTCGGTGGTCGATCATTGGCTGAATGTGCGCGATAAATCAGCGAAAGAAATTGCTGAACAAGCACGCAGATTAGCAATAGATATCGCGATCGATTTGAGTGGCTACACAGAGTATGGACGCCCTGAAATTTTTGCAGAACGGGTTGCGCTCAGTCAGATCAGCTATTTAGGATATTTGGGAACGCTGGGGTCATCATCGGTAGATTATTTAATTGCAGACCAAATACTCATTACTCAGCAAGACGCGCAGTTTTACAACGAAAAAATTATCTACTTGCCTTGGTATCAAGCCAACGATCAAGATCGACCCCGTCCAACGACTGCACCCGACCGAAATACCTTGGGGTTGTCGGAGCGAGGGGTTGTCTATGCAAGTTTTAATCACACCTACAAAATCAATCCAGAAGTGTTTGGAGACTGGATGGACATACTCCGTGCAGTACCAGACAGTGTGCTGATGCTGCTCGCTGCAAATGATCGGATTGCATCGCATCTTCGCCAGGCCGCAGCGAATGCAGGGATCGATGCACGGCGTCTACTATTTGTGCCACGAAAAAAATACGAAGATTATCTGGCGCAATATCACCTCGTTGATCTGTTTTTGGATACCAGCCCATATAACGCAGGAACGACAGCCAGCGATGCGTTATGGATGGGAGTTCCAGTGTTGACGAAGTACGGCAAAACATTTGCTGGCCGCATGGCCGCTAGCTTGCTCCACGCTGTGGGTGTGCCAGAGCTGATCGCGCAGTCTAAAGAGGACTACATAAAAAAAGCGATTCAACTGGGAACAGACAAAGTACAGCGTGACCAGTTAAAGAGAAAAATCACAGCATCCAGAGCATCGGCAGCCCTGTACGATACCCCACGCTGTACGGCTAATTTAGAACGTGCTTACGAAACAATTGATCAACAACAGGCAGATGGGCTAGTTGAAAGTTTTGTCGTTGAACCGGTGTGAAAAAAGCTGCATTACGATAGGCGTGGTGATGAATCCGACGATGAATAAATCGTAATGTTTTCTGGAGGTTCACCGCAACGAAATCGATGCATCATTTGAAGAAACGCTTGTTCCATTGCGCGCGTATAAGCTTCAGAATCAAACAACGGCGCAGAAACGACATTCTCAGCTAACTTTTTGCGTACAGCGCGAAGCTTTTCTGGCTGTGTCGCAAGCGTTAAGGCTAGCGCTTCGTATTCGGCCTCACTGGTTGTCACCAGCTCGGGTAAACCCACTGCGTTCAGTAAGCTTGCAGCAACGCGGCTCATCATTGCTTCACCAGAACGCGTAACGATCGGTAATCCTGCCCAAAGCGCATCGCTGGCCGTTGTTTGTGCGCTAAAGGGAAAATTATCCAAAAATAAGTCAGCAAGACGATGTCGAGCGAGGTGCTCCTCCATGGAAGCAACGTGACCAGCAAAAATCAGTCGCTCTGGGTCAACGCCACGGACACGTGCTTCTTTGCGCAGATTGTCACGTGTACGCGTGGATTTGTCTTTGAGCCACAAGACGCTACCAGGTACCGCCAGTAACAACCGCATCCATACAGAAAACACGCACGGCGTAATTTTGTAGCTGTTATTGAAGGCACAAAAAACAAAACCTTGTTCAGGTAATCCTGCATCCGATCGCGTTGTGGGAAAACCCGCGATGGATCGGGTGTTGTCTGTTGCAAAGAAAGTGTTGGGTAAGCGTACGATCCGCTCGTTAAAGTAAGCCTCTTC
>CANIIA010000055.1 GCA_947467435.1 Betaproteobacteria bacterium | reverse complement strand
GCAGCGATGCGACAGATTTTGCGTCCGCTGACTTTTTTGAGGAGTCTTTCGGTGCACTTGTGGCTTGCATCTGACGTTGTGCGGTTTCGGGATCAAGGTAGCGACCGTAGTAATCGCCCATCCCCGAAGTACGGATCATGTGTCGGATTTCGGCGGGGTCGTAATCACCCACGGCCAAATGCACCATGCAACGGTTATCCCACATCACCAAGTCACCCACACTCCAGTAATGCCGATAGGTAAAGCGCGGTGCCACCGAGTGCTCGCATAAAAATTTCACGATCGGTTTACTTTCAGCTTCACTCAACCCTAAAAAGTTTCTGACCCGTTCATTGACAAACAAAGCGCGTTTTCCTGATTCAGGATGAACACGTACTGCCGGATGCACGACCGGTGGATTGAGTCGACGAAACTCATTGGCTACTTCAGGGCCACGTTTATCTAATCCTTCAATCAAACTGGCGTCATGCACGCCCTCAAGCCCCATTAAAAACTCTTGCATCTTTGGCGAGAGCGTTTCAAACGCGGCATACATGTTGGCAAACATGGTGTCACCCCCCACCGAGGGTTTTTCGATGCAGTACACGCTGGTGGCTTTGGCGGGTCGTAACGTATACGACAAGTCGGTGTGCCAATTTTGTCCGGCGTTATAGGTTTTCGATGGGGCGCCGTTGGTGCGCTTATTGGTCAGCAACATCACTTCATTCATCTCTGGATGACGATTAAACGGCTGCGTGGCGTAGTCATCGAGTTCGCCAAATTGTTTGGTGAAATTCACCAACGTTTGCGGGTTAAGCGTTTGCTTAGGAAACACCAACACCAAATGCTCTAACCAAGCCTGATTGATTTGTGCCATCACAGCATCACTGAGCGGCTTGGACACATCGACGCCAGTAACGCGTGCGCCACACGAATAGCCAATGCGTTCAACGGTGAGATTGCTCATGCGGTTCTCCTAGAAATCATTGTGGTTTGCTGGTGATGGTTGCATCACTTAATCGGCTTGGATACCCGCCTCACGAATGGCTTTGCCCCACTTGGCGGTTTCGCTCTTAAGAAAGACATCAAATTCTTCGGGTCGACCAAACGACAGATCAAAGTGTTGGCTCGCCAGTCGATCGCGATGCTCAGCGCGAGCCATTGCACGTGATAAATCTGCCGAAATTTTATTGGCTAGGTCTTTGGGCATATTGGCTGGTCCCAACATGCCAAACCAAGTGACGGCCTCGTATCCCGTGACACCGGCTTCATGCATGGTGGGTAATTCAGGCATTAATGATGAGCGTGTGCTGGTGGTCACAGCCAATGCCTTGACGTGGCCTGCACGTGCGTTTTGCGAAGCGGCTGAAATTTGGTCAAACAGCAGTTCGATACGTCCGCCGATTAAATCTGCACTCGCCGCAGCCAAGCCTTTGTAGGGCACGTGCTGAATTTTGACGCGCGTGAGGTTTTTAAAGAGCTCACACGATAGGTGTTGCGAGGTGCCGTTACCGCTTGAGCCGCAATTGAGTTTGTCTGGATTGGCGCGCGCATAGGCAATGAGTTCGCTCACTGAATTAACCGGTAATTGTTTACTCGCCACCAACACAATCGGTAAACGCGCAAACAATGAAAGCGGTGTAAATCCACTGGCGGTGTCGTAAGGTAATTTACGAATCAAACTGGGATTGGTCGCGTGACTGAGCGATACCGTCACCAGCGTGTAGCCATCGGGGGCGGCGCGATACACAAATTCAGTCCCAATCACGCCGCTCGCACCACCGCGGTTATCCACCACCACGGGTTGTTTCCATTCTTCGGACAAGGCACGCGCTGCTGCGCGCGAAATTAAATCTAAGCCTCCGCCTGGCGCGGCAGCAACAATCATGGTGACCGCACGACGCGGAAATTCTTGTGCGCGACTGGTCTGGACCCAGCCCACGCTGGCTAATAAGGCCAACGCAAGCGCAAGTGCGTATCGTTGTTGTGCTTTGTTTAACTGTGCTGCAAAAGCGTTGCGCATAAAAAATTTCACTCTGTTGCGATGAAAGCAGCAAAGCGTACGCCCTTCGACACTTGCCTTGGCGGACGTTTCACATTCGCGCAGGCAAGCGGGTCTGCGGCTAGCGTTTACGTCGCGGCGTTCATCACAACACGTCCGTTTCACTATGCGTTCCCGCTTCGCGGGCAGATGCTTGCATCATCACTGCAGCGCATCAATTCATTTTCCTTTTCATTCCTCGCTGCTGTTACTTTCGGAGCGTTCTATGGCCACGCACACCCTCGATCCCACACCCGACACCGTCCACTGGGGCTACTTGGATGCAAAGCTAGCGCCGCGGTTAACAATTGATTCTGGCGATAAGGTCGTCATTGATACTGTGTCAGGTGGTCGCGGTGAAATGGCCGATGTGTCACATATCCGTGCCGCACATCGCACGGTGATTGATCAGGTCAAGCCATTGCTTGGACCACATATTCTCACCGGCCCGGTCGCGGTTCGCGGCGCCGAACCAGGCGATACGTTAGAAGTAAAAATACTCAAGGTTGAACTCACCGAGGACTGGGGTTGGAACATTATTCGCCCCTTACGCGGTGCGCTTCCCGAAGATTTTCCGCACTTGAGTCAACGCCTTTTGCCGATTGATCGGCAACGCATGACCACGCAATTGCCTTGGGGAGCCACCGTGCCGCTACAACCTTTTTTTGGTGTCATGGCCGTGGCCCCACGCCCTAACTACGGTGCGGTGTCGACGGTTGAGCCGCGTGAATTTGGCGGCAATATCGATAACAAAGAATTTGTCGCCGGTACGTCGCTATTTTTGCCTGTGTTTGTGCCAGGCGCGAATTTTTCAACCGGCGATGGTCATGCGGTCCAAGGCGATGGTGAAGTCTGTTTATCAGCGCTCGAAACGTGCTTGAAAGGCACCTTTCAATTGATCGTGCATAAAAAACCCTTGGCGTTTCCACGTGCCATCACGCCAACGCATTACATCGCGATGGGCTTTGATCCGGACTTAGATGATGCAGCCAAACAAGCCTTGCGCGACATGATTGCTTGGCTGGTTGAACTCAAGGGCTGGAGCGCCGAAGAAGCCTATGTGTTTTGTAGTCTCGCCTGCGATTTACATGTCACCCAAGTGGTGGATGGCAACAAGGGCATTCACGCGATGGTGAAACGCAGTTTGATCGATTAAAGTTAATCGAGCACGATTTTTTGTTTGACCACAATGTCGCGACGCAGGGCTAATTCGCGCGCGGCTTTTTGTGCAAACGCTTGCGGCGTACCGCCGTCTGCAAATGAACCGCCTTCGGTAAAGCGCTTTACCACCGTGGGATCTTTGAGTGCAGCGTTGGCGGCAAGATTTATTTTTTGCACGATCTCAGCAGGTAAACCCGCTGGGCCCACCAAACCATACCAGGCCATGTTGTTGGCTTCTTTGAGCCCGACTTCGGCAAAGGTTGGTACATCGGGCAAGCTCTCGACTCGACCGTCGCTCATCACCGCAAGCGCGTGCAATTTACCGCTTTTAATATACGGCAGTGATGAGGGCAGGTTGTCCATTTGAATATCCACCTGCCCGCCAATCGCGTCATTTAGGGCAGGACCCGAGCCACGATAGGGGATATGCACGATAAATGTTTTGGTGAGCACCTTAAATAATTCGCCATCAAGATGCGAAATTCCCCCAGTGCCCGAGGAAGCAAAAGAGTACTTTCCGGGATTTTTTTTCAGCAACGCGATAAACGCTTTCATATCTTTGACCGGCATATTCTTAGGATTCACGGTCATCACATTGGGCACATTCACCAAGTTGATGATGGGCGTGAAATCGCGCGCTGGATCGTAAGGTGGCTTCGGGGTTACTGCGGGAATGGTGGCCATCGTGGATACGGTTGCAACACCAATCACATACCCATCGGGCGCAGCCTTAGCCACCATCTCTGCACCAATACTTCCGCCCCCACCAGCGCGATTTTCAACGACCACTGCGGTGGCTAACTCTCGGCTAAAACGCTCAGAGATGATGCGCGCCACGATATCGGTCGTTCCGCCGGGCGCAAAAGGCACGATCAAGCGGATGGGTTTACCCGCCGGCCAAGCTTGCGCCTGCACACCAACACTGAAGACGAAACAACACCACGCAATCAAGGATTGCGCGATCAAGAACACGGAACGCGATTCGAAGCGCATTGTTTGGCACCTAAGAAAAAACGCGAGATTATGCCGCAGCAGCTTAGTGATTTATATAGCTACCCTTTCTTTCTGACAAATTCGAACAATACAGGCAAGATGTATCCATGCCTGTCACCCCACCTCGCCCAAGCGACCAAACGCCCGTGCTGCTCGCCTTAGGTTCTGTGTCGTTGGTGTGGGGGCTGAACTGGGTGGTGATGAAAACGGCGCTGCTCCATGCGGGCGCGTTTGAATTTGCTGCCATGCGCTTGTGGCTAGCGGTATTGCTGGTTTTTTCGTGCATCTTTTTTTTGCGTCGACCATGGCGCGTGGCACGACCTGCGGCCGTGGCGCTCACCGGATTTTTTCAGACTGGACTCACCACCGCGCTCACCTTGTGGGGCTTAAGTACCGGGAGGGCTGGCAAAAATGCCGTGTTGTGTTACGCGATGCCCTTTTGGGTTGCCTTGTTAGCTTGGCCTTTTCTGGGGGAACGACCCAGCCCACGCCAATGGATGGCGATTGGGTTGGCTGCGTTAGGCATTGGCTTATTGTTTGGTGGCGATTTACATGGCACGCAAGCCGAGTTTGCCGCGCTCGGTTCAGGCATGAGTTGGGCACTCGGTATTGTGCTGACAAAAAAACTCAACGTCGCAAATGCGACGGATCCGCTGGCCTTTAGTGCATGGCAAACCGCCACCGGCGCAGTGGCACTCACGCTCATGATGTTCATTCTGCCCGGCGCAGCACCGGATCATTCCATCGCGTTATGGAGCGCGCTGATTTACAACGCGGTGTTGGTGTACGGCGTGATTTGGTTTCTGTGGTTCTGGATTTTGCAAAAGCTCGACGCTGGAGTGGCCAGCTTGGGCACGCTCGCCGTGCCGGTGGTGGGCGTAGTGTCTGGCATGGTGTTTTTATCCGAGCGACCCAGCCCACAAGAATGGGCGGGCATCGTCTTGATGTTGCTCGCGTTGGCGCTGACCGCATCGGTCGCGGCACAGCGACGCGTTTAAATACCTAGTCGATCGCGCGACAAATAATGCTGTCGATAAATTTCAAAGGGCATGGTGTCGCCAGCTTCAATGGCATGTTGTTGCGCCACTGAATCAGCGGCCATTTGTGCGTAGCGCGCAATCGCTTCGGCAGAAAACGGTAAGCCTGATAAGTACGCGCGGTGCGCTAACGACTGTGGCAAAACAAAACGCACAAACACATTGTTGGTGTCTTGCATCGCTTGCAAGACACGCGCCGATGGCGTGAGATCGGGTTGCAATAACGCTTGGTGTGCCGCCTGCAAACTATCGCGATGCGCACTGCCGCCCAAGGCAGCGTCGAGCGCTTGTGCAATAGGCTCGCACTCTTGCATTAACTGTAGCGCCCAATCGTTGAGTGTGCGCTCTCCAGAGAGCGATTCGAGCAGCAATTCCGGCGCACGACCGCGACCTGCAACACGGTGCTGGTTACGCGCATTCGCAGCAATTTCTTCTGGCGTATCTTCCGCGCTATCGCTGAGTAAACAATGCAGCAAAAACACATCTAAAAAATGCATGGTCGGTGCATCGATCCCGACCGGTTCAAATGGATTGAGATCCATCAGGCGCACTTCAACGTATTCCACGCCCCGTTCACGCAATGCATGTAAGGGACGTTCGCCTTGGTGAATACTGCGTTTGGGTCGAATGGTGCTGTAGAACTCGTTTTCAATTTGCAATAACGAGGTGGCCAACTGCCGATAGGTGTCGGGTGCATCGCCACTGGAACCGGGTTCGCGCAACCCAATAGTTTCGTAACCCGGATAAGGATGCGTGAGCGCAGTTTGTAACGACTGACCGTAACTGGCCAAATTGTTATAGCTCACCGCCAAACTGGCTTGGGCTTCACTTTGATAGCCCAGTGGGCCCATGCGCAAAGACGTGGCGTGCGGTCGATACAAAGTGCCCGGATGCATTTCTTGCAAATCGTGCGGGCGCCCCGCGACAAAACTTGCACACACCGCCGGTGATGCACCAAACAAATACATCAGCAACCACGAATGCCGTCTGAAATTTCGGATCAACGAAAAATAAGAGACGTTTGGGTGATTGATCGCCTGCAACGAAAAATTATAGTGAATGCCTGAGATGGTTTGCATGCGTCGGCCGTAGCGATAGGCCAAACCACGCCGATAGACCGTCTTTGCGCGCCCCACATTACTTGTGCCATAACGACCAATCGGGATGGCATCATCCGCTGGCAAACCGCAAGGCATGCTCGATGCCCACAACAATTCATCCCCAATTTCGCGATAGACCGCTTGATGAATTTGCACCAGCTCGTTTAAACACGCCGGGACGGTTTCGTGCACGCCGGTAATCAATTCCAATTGCGATTCACTAAAGTCGGTGGTGATGCGTGCATGCGCCAAGGCCGAACCCAACCCAGCTGGATGCGGTGTGTCCGCAAGCCAACCATCGGGACGCACGCGCAGGCTTTCTTTTTCAACACCGCGACGCAGGCTACGCAAGCCCGCGGTGCCCAGCGCGTCTAGATTTTGTTGCAAACCACGCATGCGAACGACCTAATCGACAAAAATGAGGCGCTAAGGTAGCAGATGCCGGCACTTCGTGGTTAGAGATGCAGGCGTCGAGGCGTCAGAGATGCAAGCGTCGGGGCCTCAGAGATGCAAGCGTCGGGGCCTCAGAGATGCAAGCGTCGGGGCCTCAGAGATGCAAGCGTCGACCCCACAATCCGCCGTATTTGCAGTCTCCCCACCGTCAGTAGGGCGTATGATCTTTGCATGTCACGCTCACTTGCACACACCTTGGTTGGGCTGTGGATCGCCTGCATATTGGCGCTCTGGCCGTGGCAGCTTTGTTCAGCGCAAACAAGCACGCCGACTTCGCGCGCCGTCATTTATCGATTTTCACCAGTGAATCAATATGGTATTGCGCGCACTGCGGCGTACTGGAATCCAATCATTGCGTATGTGTCTGAAAAAAGTGGCGTGCCGATCGAACTCAAGATCGGTCGCACCTCAGCCGACACCACCGCCTATGTTATTGCCCGCGAAGTGGAGTTTATTTTTTCAAATCATCTATTCAGCCCACAGCGAGAAAAACTCGGATGGCGGGTGTTTGCACGCCGCAATATCGCACCTGTGCATGGCGAGATCATCGTACCCAACGAATCCACCATCACCGAGCTGGCACAACTTGCCGGACAAGCGGTCGCGTTTCCAGGCCCTGAAGCATTGATTGCGTATAAATTTCCGTACGCGCAGTTACTCTCTCGCAGGATCGATATTCAAGTTGTTTTTTGCGGCAACATGGATGCCGCACTGTTGCAGATGTTTTCAGGCAAGGCGTCTGCAGTGGGCGCGAATTCGCAATTAGCGGAAAGCTTTGCGCGACGTGAGCAACGCACTTATCGCGTGTTATGGCGCTCTGAACCATTGCATGATTTACCGTTGATGGTGGCCGCTAAAGTGCCAGAAAAAATTGTCGCAGCCGTGGCGAATGCGTTTATTCAGATGGCCCAAGACCCCATCGGCCAACCAATTTTACGCACGGCCTCAGAACGCATTGGTCTGCCCGCCGAGACCGCATTCATTCCTTCTTCGCCGAATGAGTACGCTGCCTATCGGCGCTTTTATCAAACCGCACCGGCAACCTTACGTTAAATGCCAGCGCGCACTCAACTGCAAAATCACTTGCGTTTACCACGCTCTTTGGTGGCACGCGTGTATGCGTTGTACTCGGCCACGTTATTGCTGTTTGTTGGCGTGGGCATGGGGTTGTTTTATCAATTGCAATTCAATCAACACATCGATGATGCCCAAGAAGCTGGCATCTTAATGATTAAGTTAGCTGGGCAAACCATCAGCGATAGCGCCGTGATTGGTGATTACGACACCATTCAGCAAATGCTCGCGCACACGGTCAAAGGCACGCCGTTTGCTGAAGCCGCATTTATCGAAGCAAATGGGGCACGTATCAATGCCCTACGGCCGGCGGCAACGCAAGCACAATCCCCGCAGTGGTTAACGCAACAGGTCGCAAGCAAGCTCTACGAAATTAATCAAACCATCAGCGTTGGTGGCCGTGATTATGGTGTGCTGCGGGTGCGCTTTGATGATCAAGCGATCGCCAACAGTTTGTGGCGATTGTTTTCGTTTGCGGCTTGGCTGGCCCTCGCCGCGTTGGCTGGCGGACTGTTATTTATTTATTTTCCGTTACGTCGTTGGTTGGGTGCGGTCGATCGTGTACAAGCGTTTGAACGCGCCATGATCAAAGGCACACCTGGCGCCACACAACTACTTGAAGGTGATGTCCCCGAAGAATTTCAGCGCACCTTTGCCGTGTTGGCACGCACCGCAGCCAGTCTGCGTGAACAACTACTGGCACGTGATCTTGCCGAAGCAGCCAATCAAGCAAAGAGCGAATTTCTTGCCAACATGAGCCATGAAATTCGTACCCCCATGAATGGGGTGATCGGCATGACCGCGCTGGCCCTCGAGAGCACCGATCCCAAAGAGCGCGAGGAATATCTCCAAACCGTGCAATCGTCTGCCAACGCGTTGCTGACAATCATCGATGATATTTTGGATTTCTCAAAAATCGAAGCAGGCAAATTAGCGCTTGAGCAGATTGCGTTCTCATTGCCTGCCTTACTTGAAGACATTGTGCGTGGACAGTCGCCGCAAGCGGTCGACAAGCAACTCAGTCTGCGGCTTGATCTCGCCGCGAACACACCAGACTTTGTGATTGGTGATCCCGGTCGCTTGCGTCAAGTGATTGTGAATCTATTGGGCAATGCCATTAAATTTACGCCGCAAGGCACGGTCACGCTACAGGTGAGTGCCGACACCGCCGTGGCGCGACGCGCCACAGTTCGATTTGCAGTGATCGATACCGGGATCGGCATTGCCGACGCACAACGCAGCAGCGTGTTTGAATCGTTTGCGCAAGGCGATTCATCAGTCACACGCCGCTTTGGTGGCACGGGTTTAGGACTGGCGATTTCAAGTCGTTTGGTGTCAATGATGGGCGGACGAATTGCCTTACAAAGTGAAGTTGGTCGTGGTAGCACGTTTAGTTTTTCTTTAAATCTTGGCGTGACCTCCTCCACGCCGACCGAATCGCAACGCACGCCAGCACACACCACGCCGCGGCATAGTGCGCATCCATTGCAGGTGCTGGTGGTCGAGGATCATCCAGTGAACCTCAAATTGGTGTTACGGTTATTACAACGTTGGGGGCATCACGTACACACCGCAGAAAATGGACTGCAAGCGCTGACGCAGTTGCACGCACAACCCTTTGATGTGGTTCTGATGGATTTGATGATGCCTGGCATGGGCGGCTTAGAGGCCACACGCCGCTGGCGCAGCGAAGCCATCGGACCACGCACACCGTTTGTTGCGATGAGCGCCAGCGCCATGCTGAGTGATCAACAAGCTGCGCTAGCCGCTGGGATGGATTACTACTTAGCAAAACCACTGAAAGCAGCCGCGTTATTTGAGTTACTTGAGTCGATTGGTGTGCAAAAATCTCAACTCAACAATACCCATCCAACAGGAGACGCGCATGCCCCCACGCCCATCCACTCACCGTAACATCGTTCGCTTGGGTTTATTGGCGAGCAGTCTTTTGGCTTGGTTGATTTGCTGTTCTTTGGCACAGGCACAAGCGTTTCCAAATAAGCCGATACGCATCGTGGTGGGTTATCCGCCTGGCGGATCGGGCGATTTCACCACGCGCGTCGTGGCTGAAGAAATGTCACGCAACCTTGGCATCTCAGTGCTCGCAGAAAATCGCCCGGGTGCAGGTGCCACGATTGCCTCTGATGTGGTGGCCAAAGCGCCCAACGACGGATACACCTTACTCAATGCCACGCACCACGCCATCAACAAAGCGCTCTACAAAAAACTGCCCTACGATCCGGATCACGATTTTATTGGGGTGACGCGTGTAGCCACCGGCCCAATGGTGATTGTGGTGAACAATAATTTTCCGGCAAAAAATTTGCGCGAGTTATTAAGTTATGCACGCGCCAATCCGGGCAAAATTTTTTCTGCAGCATCGGGTAATGGTTCTGCCCCGCATTTAGCGTCGGTGCATTTTGAATCGGTGGCTGGCGTGAAATTCACGACGGTGCAATTTAAAGGGGGCGGACCAGCAGCCCAATCACTGATTGCTGGCGATACGCAAGTGATGTTTGCCACGCCGCCAACGGTGATGGGGCTCATCAAAGCGGGTCGGATGCGCGCTTTAGCCGTCACCACTCGACTCGCATCGAACGCTGTGCCTGGTGTTCCCGGTGCCGAAGAGGCGGGGTTATCCGGGTATGACTCGAGTTTTTCATTTGCGTTATTTGCACCGGCCGGCACGCCGCCCGCGGTACTTAAACGTTTACATGAGGCGGCCACGCGCGGTTTATCACGCCCTGAGGTACGAGAAAAAATTGCCAGTCAAGGCATGGATGCCACCCCATCCGCGTCGCCTGAGGCCTTTGAGGCCGAAGTGCGGGCTGAAGCACCGCTCTGGGAAAAACTGGTCCGCGATTCGGGTGCGCGCGTCGAGTAATTTAGTGCGCCAGATCGCAGACCGAACCTGCGTATCGACTGCGGTGGGCTAACATCTCATCTTTCAAATCATTTGCGGAGTCAACGCATGAGCATCACCTTAAAAACCGCCATCATCACGGGCGCTGGCACTGGCGTCGGTAAAGCCGCGGCACTGGCCATGGCCGCGGATGGTTACAAAATCGCGTTGGTCGGACGTCGCAAAGAACTTTTAGAAAAAACCGCTGCTGCATGCGGCGGCGCTGATGCAACACTGGTGCTCGCCACCGACATCACCACACCGCAAGCAGTCAAAGCAGTGTTCAGCGCTGTGCAGTCCGCTTGGGGACGCTTGGATGTGTTGTTTAACAACGCCGGTATGGGCGCACCAGCCATTCCGATGGAAGACTTGAGTTTCGAGCAGTGGCAAGCGGTGGTGAACATCAACCTCACCGCGATGTTTTTATGCTCACAAGAAGCGATCCGAATGATGAAAGCGCAAACCCCCAAGGGCGGACGCATCATCAACAACGGATCCATTTCAGCGCACGCACCGCGCCCCTACTCTGCACCCTATACCGCAACCAAACATGCGGTGACTGGACTCACCAAATCGATTTCACTGGACAACCGTGAACACAACATCGTATGCAGCCAAATTGACATTGGTAACGCCGCCACTGAAATGACCGAACGCATGGCCAAGGGCGTGCCGCAGGCCAACGGCACCATGATGGTTGAACCACGCATGGATGTCGCGCATGTAGGACAAACGGTATTACAAATGGCCAAGTTTCCTCTCGAAACCAACGTGCAATTCATCACCATCATGGCCAGCAAAATGCCGTTTGTTGGCCGCGGCTAAACCCAGATCGTTGGTTTTCATCTAAACCGCCTCTTTAGTTTTTTAGTCCATCAGAACCGCAAAGGAATCTCCATGAGTGCACAAGCCAATTACATCTTCACTGTTTATATGGATGTCGAGGCCGACAAAGAAGCCATCTTCAATGAAGTGTATGACGTTGAACATATTCCGCTGATTTGCAAAGTGCCCGGTGTGATTTCTGCCAAGCGCTACAAAATGGAACCACTCAAGGTGTTTCTTGGTGGCGAAGTCAAAAGCATTGTGGCGCAGGGCGAACCGCAATACATGGCCATCTACGAACTCGAAAGTGCGGATGTACTAGTGGGACCTGGTTGGTCCAAGGCCGTGGATGAAGGACGTTGGGCAACCCACGTGCGGCCGTACACAAAAAACCGTCGTCACGTGTTGCGCAAGCGCATCGGTTAAGACTGTTTAGCGATTACAACGCATGCGTCACGCCGATGCATTCCTGCAATCCATGATGCATCCACACCCGAGCGCTTTGGTGTGGATGCGTGGGCTGATCAGTCTGTGTTTACTGGTTGGGCTCAGTTGTGCGCATGCGGCTGATCCCGAGACGTATCCAAATAAACCACTACGCATGATCGTGCCTTTCCCACCGGGCGGTCCGGTGGATACGGTGGCGCGCGTAGTGGGACAACGTCTTAGCACCACCTTTGGTCAAGCCGTCAATATCGACAACCGTCCTGGTGCGGGCGGTATTGTCGGGGCAGAAATCGCCGCGCGCGCACCGTTTGATGGATACACGATCTTTGTGTGTGCTATTCATCACAGCGTATTACCTGCCATCAATCCGAAGCTGCCCTATGATTTTTGGCGTGACTTTATGCCGTTAGCGATGGGCGCAACTTTTCCGATTGTGTTGGTGGCTCACACGAACGTACCAGCCCAATCACTCAAAGAACTCATCACGTATGCCAAAGCCCATCCGGGCAAGCTAAGTTATGGCTCTGCAGGCAACGGGGGTGGCACACACTTAGCGGGCGAGTTGTTTAAGTCACTCTCAGGGACTGACATTGTGCATGTGCCTTACAAAGGAAGCGCGCCGGCAATGACAGATGTGTTGGGTGGACAAGTGCAACTGATGTTTGCGGATGGCCCGACCGCTTTACCGCAAATCGGCGGTGGCAAAGTGCGCGCATTGATGGTGGCGCAAGCAAAACGCTCGGCACTTTTTCCAGAGGTACCAAGCGCGACCGAAGTTGGTCTACCCGGATACGACGCTTATTCTTGGGCAGCGTTTGTCTTACCCGCCGGTGTGCCGCGTGAGCATGCAGAAAAATTGAGTAATGAAATAACAAAAGCACTATCGAATGCAGACGTGCGTAAACAATTACTGGCACGCGGTGCTGAAGCGCAGCCCGGTAACGCCGATGCATTCACTAAATTCATGCGCGACGAAATGAGTAAGTGGGCGCGCGTGGTCAAAAACGCCGGTATTCAAGCCGACTAAGTTTGGTACACCCTTTGCCGCGACGCGTGGTGCTCGATACCAACGTGGTCTTAGATTTAGCCGTGTTTCATGAACCAAGCTGCGCGTGGCTATTACAACAAATCGACTCTGGCGAAGTGCTTGCCCTGACCAACCGCGCCTGTTGGTCTGAACTCGAGCGTGTTGTGGCTTACCCACAATTTAAGTTAGATACCGCTGCGCAACGCACCGTGATGCAGTGGTGTGCGGCGCGTTTGCAGCGGATTGACGAACACACGACAAATAGCGCTGCTTGTCCACTACGCTGTCACGCGGATCCAGATGATCAAAAATTTCTTGATCTTGCGTGGATGAGCGACGCCAATTTTTTGCTAACTCACGACCTAGCCTTACTCAAACTCGCCAGTGCAGCGCGCCGCACCGGTCGATTTGAAATTTTGCCTCCTGCGCAAGCGCTGCTTCACCGAGCCTTTACTGCAACACCAAGCTAACACCGGTGCACGCAATTAGGTGTTTAGGTTTTGAGCGCCTTGAAACGAATACGCTGAGGCTTGGCACCATCTTCACCCAAACGTTTCTTCTTATCGGCTTCGTATTCTTGGTAGTTGCCATCAAAGAACACCCACTGCGAATCACCTTCGCAGGCCAGAATGTGCGTGGCGATCCGATCCAAAAACCAACGATCGTGCGAGATCACCATCACTGAACCTGCAAACTCGAGCAAAGCTTCCTCCAGCGAGCGCAAGGTTTCAACGTCTAAATCGTTTGAAGGCTCATCCAGCAACAAGACATTGGCACCCGAAATCAGCATCTTGGCCAGATGTAACCGTCCGCGCTCTCCACCAGAGAGTTGACCAACGATTTTTTGTTGGTCCCCTCCTTTAAAGTTAAATCGTCCCAAATAGGCACGCGAAGGCATTTGAAATTTACCTACGGTGAGGATGTCTTGTCCGCCGGAGACATCTTCCCAAACGGTTTTGTCCGCCGAAAGCGCATCACGCGATTGATCCACATAAGCCATCTTGACGGTTTGACCGATCAAGACTTCGCCCTGATCGGGTTGTTCAACACCGTTGATCATCCGAAACAGCGTTGATTTACCCGCACCGTTCGGACCGATGATGCCGACGATCGCACCAGGCGGCACTTTGAAAGACAACTTATCCATCAATAATCGATCACCAAAGCCTTTGCTGACGTCTTTAAACTCAATGACTTCATTGCCTAAACGCTCGGCCACTGGAATAAAGATTTCTTGGGTTTCGTTACGCGTTTGATGCTCGTGCGAGGACAGCTCTTCAAACCGCGCCAATCGCGCTTTCGATTTAGCTTGTCGACCTTTGGGGTTTTGACGTACCCATTCCAATTCCGCCTTCATTGCTTTGATGCGGGCGTCTTCTTGTTTAGATTCAGTTTCCAAGCGCTGTTCTTTTTGCGATAGCCAAGAGGAATAATTTCCTTCCCAAGGAATACCGCGACCACGATCCAGCTCCAAAATCCATCCGGCAGCGTTGTCTAAAAAATAACGATCGTGGGTGACCGCCACCACGGTGCCAGGAAAGCGCTGTAAAAACTGCTCGAGCCAATCGACGCTCTCGGCATCGAGGTGATTGGTGGGTTCATCAAGCAACAGCATGTCAGGCTTGGACAGCAACAACCGACACAAAGCGACACGGCGCTTTTCTCCGCCGGATAAATGACCTACGTTGGCATCCCACGGCGGTAAACGTAAGGCATCCGCAGCAATCTCGAGTTGATGATCGGCAGTCTGCGTGCCACCGGCATTAATCATGGCTTCTAAGCGCGCTTGTTCTTCAGCGAGCTTGTCAAAATCGGCATCGGGTTCGGAGTAAGCGG
>CANIIA010000054.1 GCA_947467435.1 Betaproteobacteria bacterium | reverse complement strand
CTGTTTACTTTAATTTTCTTCTCGTTTTGATTTTCTTTTTGGTAGTTCTTGGTCTCAGTGGTTCCTGGCGGTTCTTCGTTCTTAGTTCTTGGTTCCTCTTCGTTCTTGGTATTTCTTAGTGATTTCTTTTCTTAGCGATTTCTTTTTTCTTTTAAATCTTCTTCGTACTGTTTTTTCTGAATTGATTTTTCCTTTCTATTTTTCTCTGAAGCGGGACGCGCATGAAAATCCATGAGTATCAAGGTAAAACCTTATTACGAAAATTTGGCGTAGCCACCCCACGCGGCGTCGCGTGTTTTAGCGTCGATGAAGCCGTGGAAGCTGCACGTACGCTCGGTGGCAAAGTTTGGGTGGTGAAAGCACAAATTCACGCCGGCGGCCGTGGCAAAGGCGGTGGGGTGAAGGTGGCTAAATCACTCGACGAAGTGCGTACCTATGCGCAAGCCATTTTGGGGATGCAATTGGTGACCCACCAAACCGGACCTCACGGACAAACCGTGCGCCGTCTATTGATCGAAGAAGGCGCGGATATTCGTAAAGAGCTTTATGTCGGCATGGTGGTTGATCGGGGCACGCAGCGTGTGTGTTTAATGGCCTCGAGTGAAGGCGGTATGGACATCGAGGAAGTGGCCACGCATACACCAGAAAAAATTCACAAAGTGTTTATCGATCCGCGCACTGGTTTAACGGATGCAGAAGCCGAAGGCGTCGCGCGCAACATTGGTGTACCAGATGCGGCGCTTGCCCAAGCGCGTGATTTACTGAAATCTTTGTATACCTGCTTTGATCAAACCGATGCGTCCTTAGCCGAAATTAATCCGCTGATTTATACCGGCGACAACAAAGTCATCGCCTTGGATGCGAAATTAAATTTCGATGACAACGCGATGTTTCGTCATCCCGAGTTGGCCGAATTGCGCGACTTGGAAGAAGAAGACCCTGCCGAAGTCGAGGCCTCAAAGTACGATCTGAATTACGTACAACTCGAGGGCAATATCGGCTGTTTGGTCAATGGCGCAGGCTTGGCGATGGCCACAATGGATATCATCAAGTTCTATCACGGCGCGCCAGCTAATTTTCTGGATGTGGGCGGTGGTGCAACGACCGAAAAAGTCACCGAAGCATTCAAGATCATGTTGCGCAACCCTGAGCTGAAAGCCATCTTGGTCAATATCTTTGGCGGCATCATGAAGTGCGATGTGATTGCCACGGCGTGTGTCGATGCAGCTCGCCAAGTCAAGCTCGGCGTGCCTTTAGTGGTGCGCCTTGAAGGAACCAACGTTGAGTTAGGCAAGAAAATTCTTGCTGACTCAGGCTTGCCGATCATCTCTGCAAATAACATGGTGGATGCCGCAACGAAAGTGGTTGCGGCCGCGAAAGGGACGCACTGATATGAGTATCTTGATTGATAAAAACACCCGTGTGATGACCCAAGGGATCACCGGAAAAACCGGGCAGTTTCATACCAAGATGAGCCAAGCCTATGCCAATGGCCCCAATTGCTACGTGGCTGGTGTCAATCCCAAAAAACCGGGTGAATCGTATGAAGGCATTCCCATTTTTGCCTCGGTTGCTGAAGCAAAAAAACAAACCGGTGCCAACGTATCGGTGATTTATGTGCCGCCCCCCTTTGCTGCTGCTGCGATTGATGAAGCGGTCGATGCTGATCTAGATTTGGTGATTTGTATTACCGAGGGCATTCCGGTGCGTGACATGATTCGCACCAAAGATCGCATGCGCGGAAAGCGCACCATCCTGATCGGACCCAACTGTCCGGGCTTGATTACTCCAGAAGAAATTAAGATCGGCATCATGCCGGGCCACATCCATAAAAAGGGACCCATTGGTGTGGTCTCGCGCTCTGGCACGCTGACTTATGAAGCGGTGGGGCAGCTAATGGAGTTGGGTTTGGGGCAGTCCTCGTGCGTGGGGATTGGTGGTGACCCAGTCAATGGCTTAAAACACATCGATGTGATGAAGCTATTTAACGAGGATCCCAACACCGAGGCCGTCATCATGGTCGGTGAAATTGGTGGTTCGGACGAAGAAGAGTGCGCTCAGTGGATTAAAACCCACATGAAAAAACCGGTCATTGGCTTTATTGCCGGCGCCACTGCCCCAGAAGGCAAGCGTATGGGACATGCCGGCGCCATTATTTCGGGTGGTAAAGGCACTGCGCAGGAAAAATTGGCGGTCATGGAGTCCTGTGGCATCAAAATCACCATGAATCCGGGTGAAATGGGTAAAACCCTGAAGTCCGTCTTAAAGTAAGTCGTTTCGCCCCGGTTAAGGCACCCCGGTCGAACCTGGGGTTGCCTTGCTTGACCGCAGTCAAGGGCCAACCCGCCTCCTGTGCCTGATAATCTCAAGCTTATTGAGGAGAGTCGCATGGGCGGTCCGGATCAGGTTATTCCCATCAAGCCGGTGAATTTGCGTGCCACCCCCAAAGGTCGTGGTGTCGACCCGCAAGCACTTGCGCAAGTGCAGTCTTTGTTGGGTGATGCGCCGCGCCGCCGCGATCTGTTGATTGAGCATCTCCACCGCATCCAAGACCATTTTGGACACTTGTCCGCGCCACACCTTGCCGCCTTAGCGGCAGAACTGCGTATGGCGCAGGCCGAGGTGTATGAAGTGGCGAGTTTTTATCACCACTTTGATTTAGTCAAAGAGGGCGACGAGGCGCCAGCAGCCATCACCGTGCGCGTTTGCGATTCGCTGTCCTGCGAAATGGCCGGCGCAAAAACGTTGTTACAACGTTTGCCTGAGGTGCTTGGAAAAAACGTGCGTGTGATTCCTGCGCCCTGCGTGGGTCGATGTGAAACTGCGCCTGCGGTGGTTGTGCATCAACACCCGGTTGCGCATGCAACGATCGAACGTGTGCAAGCGGCCATCAAGGCAAAGCAAACGCGTTGCGATACACCCAAGGCAATCAATTACGCACGCTATCGACAATCTGGTGGCTATCAGCTGATTGCCGATTGTTTGGCCGGAAAACATACGCGCGATGCCATCACGCACATCATGGAAGACTCCGGCCTGCGCGGCTTGGGAGGTGCGGGTTTTCCTGCGGGCCGTAAATGGCGCTTGGTGGCCGCAGAACCCGGGCCGCATAACATGGCCGTCAACATCGACGAAGGCGAACCAGGGACCTTTAAAGACCGTTGGTACCTTGAGCGTGATCCCCATCGTTTTCTGGAAGGCATGTTGGTCGCCGCTTGGTGTGCTGGTGTGGGCGAAATTTGGATTTACTTGCGCGACGAATATCACGGCGTGCGTGCGCTACTCGAGCGTGAATTAGCGGCGCTGAAAAAAAATCCACCTTGTGCGCTGCCTCCGATTCATTTGCGTCGTGGTGCTGGAGCGTACATTTGCGGTGAAGAGTCTGCGATGATCGAATCGATCGAAGGCAAGCGCGGTATGCCGCGTTTGCGTCCGCCGTATGTTGCACAAGTGGGCTTGTTTGGTTATCCCACGCTCGAACACAACATGGAAACCGTCTATTGGGTGCGTGACATTGTGGAGCGTGGCGCGTCGTGGTTTAGCAGCCATGGAAGCAACGGTCGCAAGGGCTTACGCTCATTTTCAGTGTCAGGGCGCGTGAAGAAACCTGGGGTGCATGTCGCACCAGCGGGTATCACGGTGCGCGAGCTGATCGATCAGTACTGCGGTGGCATGCGCGACGGGCACGCGTTTTATGCTTATCTACCGGGCGGTGCTTCGGGCGGTATTTTGCCTGCATCGATGGGTGATATTCCGTTGGACTTCGATACCTTGCAGCCGTATGGGTGTTTTATTGGATCGGCTGCGGTGGTGATTTTGTCTGATCAAGATCGCGCCAAAGATGCGGCACGCAACTTGATGCACTTTTTTAAAGATGAATCGTGCGGTCAGTGCACGCCGTGTCGTGTCGGCACCGCGAAAGCGCTAGCGTTAATCGAACAACCGAAGTGGAATCAATCGTTGTTGGCAGAGTTATCACAAGCGATGGTGGATGCATCGATTTGTGGTTTGGGTCAAGCCGCACCCAATCCCGTGCAATGCGTGATCAAGTATTTTCCCGACGAGGTAGCGTGATGGATCGAGTCAGCGCAACGCAGTTGGCAACCATGCCAATCGAATTCAAATTAAATGGTCAGACCGTGATCGGTCGACCCGACGAAACCTTGATCGAAACTGCTAAGCGTCACGGCGTGGAGATTCCGCATCTTTGCTACAAGCCGGGCTATCGAGCCGATGGTAATTGTCGTGCGTGCGTGGTTGAAGTCAAAGGCGAGCGTGTGCTGGCGCCGTCGTGCTGTCGCTATCCCAAAGAAGGTATGGAAGTCACCACCGATAGCTCACGTGCGGTTGCGGCACAAAAGATGGTGCTCGAATTACTGCTCTCAGATATGCCGGAAAAGGCGCATCGGGTTGATTCAGAGCTCGATCAATGGGCCAAAAAACTTGACGTGGGCTTGCCGCGTTTTCCTGGCCGCACGCAACCTGCGCCGGATGTGTCGCACCCTGCGATCGCGGTGAATTTGGATGCTTGTATTCAATGCACACGCTGTGTGCGTGCTTGTCGCGAAGAACAGGTCAATGATGTGATCGGTTATGCCTTGCGTGGGGATCACGCCAAGATCGTCTTCGATTTGGATGATCCGATGGGCGTATCAACCTGCGTGGCTTGTGGCGAGTGTGTGCAAGCATGCCCAACCGGTGCCTTGATGCCGGCGCGCGAAGCGGCGCTACAACCGGTCACCAAAGAAATCGATTCGTTGTGTCCATTTTGTGGCGTGGGCTGTCAGCTAACTTACCACGTGAGTGAAAATAAAATTCGTTACGTCACGGGTCGCGATGGTCCGGCCAATCATGGTCGTTTATGCGTGAAAGGTCGCTACGGTTTTGATTACGCGCATCATCCGCAACGCTTGACCAAGCCACTGATTCGCAAAGCGGGTGTGCCAAAGCGCGCCGATTTCACGGTTGATCCGGGTCATTGGCATGAAGTGTTTCGTGAAGCCACGTGGGAAGAAGCGCTCGATGCGGCGGCACGTGGCCTGCGTGATATTCGCGATCACGATGGTAAATACGCCTTAGCCGGATTTGGTTCGGCCAAGGGTTCAAACGAAGAAGCTTATTTGTTTCAAAAGCTCGTGCGCACTGGTTTTGGCACCAACAACGTCGATCACTGCACGCGCTTGTGTCATGCCTCGTCGGTTGCTGCGTTGCTCGAGGGTGTGGGCTCGGGTGCAGTGTCGAATCAAGTCAGCGATGTGATGCATGCTGAAGTGGTATTTGTGATTGGTGCCAATCCAACGGTGAATCATCCAGTGGCCGCTACGTGGATGAAGAACGCCGCTAAAAATGGCACCAAGCTGATTATTGCGGATCCGCGTCGAACCGAACTGTCGCGCCATGCCACGCACTTTTTGCAGTTCAAGCCCGATACCGATGTGGCGATGCTGAACGCCATGATTCATACCATCATCGAAGAAAATTTGGTGAACGCCGATTTCATTCGAGATCGTACGAGTGGATATGAAGCCTTAAAAGAGAATGCGAAAGCATTTTCACCAGAACTGATGGCGCCGATTTGCGGTATTCCGGCACAAACCATTCGTGAAGTGGCGCGCTTGTTTGCGACGTCTAAGGGTTCCATGGTGTTGTGGGGGATGGGAATCTCGCAACACGTGCATGGCACGGACAATGCGCGTTGTTTGATTGCGTTGGTGCTGATGACCGGGCAAGTGGGTCGACCCGGCTGTGGTTTGCATCCACTACGTGGACAAAATAACGTGCAAGGCGCATCGGACTCTGGGTTGATTCCGATGATGTACCCCGATTATCAGCGCGTGGATAATCCCGAAGCGCACAAGCGGTTTGCGGCACTTTGGTCACAACCCGATTTGGATACCAAACCCGGCTTGACCGTGGTTGAGATCATGCATGCTGCAGAGGCCGGCAAGATCAAGGGGATGTATGTGATGGGTGAAAACCCAGCGATGTCTGATCCCGATGTGGATCATGCACGTGCTGCGATGGCCAAGATGCAACACTTGGTGGTGCAAGATATTTTTCTGACTGAAACGTGTTACTTGGCTGATGTGGTGTTACCTGCCACGGCGTTTCCAGAAAAAGATGGCACCTTCACCAACACCGATCGTATGGTGCAGTTAGGACGTAAAGCCATCGATGCGCCAGGCGAAGCCCGCCCCGATTTATGGATCATTCAAGAAATTGCGCGACGCATTGGTTTAGATTGGAACTACACCCATCCGCGTGAAGTGTTTAATGAAATGCGTCGCGGTATGAACTCGATTGCAGGCATCACCTGGGAACGCCTAGAGCGCGATTCGGTGGTGGTGTATCCGTGTGAAAACGAAGGCGATGCGGGAACCCCTGTGGTGTTCACGCACGTGTTTCCGACCGCAACGGGACGCGCAAAATTTGTCCCAGCAGACATCATCCCTGCCAACGAGCGACCCGATACGCAGTTTCCGATGGTACTGATCACGGGTCGACAACTCGAGCATTGGCACACGGGTGCCATGACGCGACGTTCCGGGGTGTTGGATGCGATTGAACCTGAGCCGGTGTGTTTAATTCATCCGCTTGATCTGGCCGCAGTGAAGGCCAAGCCTGGTGATGTCATTACGGTGCAATCACGACGTGGCAAGATTTCGTTGTATGCACGTGCCGACGATGGCACGCCGCGCGGTGCCGTGTTTATTCCGTTTGCTTTCTATGAAGCAGCGGCCAACATGCTGACCAACGCGGCGCTTGATCCGTTCGGAAAAATTCCAGAATTCAAGTATTGCGCTGTGAAGGTCACCAAAGGCGGCGCCGCGCCGGGCGATCCTGGTTACGGCAAAGGGCGTTCATTGCGTCAGTTATACGGTTAAGCTGGCGGGCGTTCGAGGCGCAGCCCAGCCTGTTTTATTTGCAGTTGCAGCAAATTTTTTCTCTGCTGTACGCTCTTGACCGCAATCAAGGCTGCAGCAGGGCCTGCACTTTTATAGTCCATGCATTGTTTCTTCACGTTGTCGTCCCCCCCGAATTCAGGAGCGTCAAATGGCATCAGATATCGAGATCGCACAAAAAGCCACCATGCAACGCATTTCAAAAGTGGCCAAAGAAAAACTGGGCATCTCAGAAGATCACCTAGAGCCCTATGGCCACTACAAAGCCAAGGTCTCGCTCGACTATGTGGACTCTTTAAAAGATAAAAAAGAAGGCAAGTTGATTTTGGTGACGGCCATTAGCCCAACGCCGGCCGGCGAAGGCAAGACCACCACCACCGTGGGCTTAGGCGATGCGCTCAATTACATCGGCAAGAAAGCCATCATTGCATTGCGTGAGCCCTCGCTCGGCCCAGTGTTTGGTGTCAAAGGCGGTGCGGCGGGCGGTGGTTACGCGCAAGTGGTGCCGATGGAGGACATCAACTTGCACTTTACCGGCGATTTTTCTGCGATCGCCTTAGCCAACAATTTGTTGGCAGCATTGATCGATAACCACATCAATCATGGCAATGAATTAGGCATTGATATTCGTCGGATTCAATGGAAGCGCGTGGTTGATATGAATGATCGCGCGTTACGTGATATCACCATCGCACTGGGCGGTACCGCCAATGGCTATCCCCGCGAAGACGGGTTTGACATTGTGGTGGCTTCTGAAGTGATGGCGATTTTCTGTTTAGCCACCTCGGTCGAAGACTTGAAAAAGCGCTTAGGCAATATTGTGATTGGTTACACGCGCGAAAACAAAGCCGTGTTAGCGAAAGATCTCAACGCGCATGGTGCGATGACTGTGCTGCTCAAAGATGCGCTCAAGCCCAACTTAGTACAAACACTAGAAAACAATCCAGCCTTTATTCATGGCGGACCATTTGCCAATATTGCTCACGGCTGCAACTCCGTCATCGCCACAAAAACCGCCTTAAAGTTAGCCGATTACGTGGTCACTGAAGCCGGTTTCGGTGCCGACTTGGGTGCAGAAAAATTTGTCGATATCAAATGCCGTAAATCGGGCTTGCGTCCAAGTGCAGCGGTGATTGTGGCTACGGTGCGTGCCATGAAATATCACGGCGGTGCGGATCTAAAAACCATCACCAACGAAGATGTGGCAGCACTTGAGCGCGGTATCGTGAATTTAGAGCGCCATGTGGAAAACGTCACCAAGAATTACGGTATCCCATGCGTGGTGTCGATCAACAAGTTCACCACAGACACCAAAGCTGAACTCGATGTGTTGTACGACCGAATGAAAAAAATGGGCGTCCCTGTTGTGTTGGCTTCGCATTGGGGTGAAGGTGGTAAGGGCGCGGCGGAGCTGGCTAACATCGTGGTGGGCTTATGCGAACAGCCAAGCAATTTTTCGTTCGTGTATGACGAGCAAGATAGCTTGTGGGATAAGGTCAATAAGATTGCCAAAAAAATCTATCGCGCCTCTGAAGTGACGGCAGATGCGAAAGTGCGTAATCAGATCAAAAAATTGCAGGAAGACGGCTACGGTCACTACCCGGTGTGTGTGGCCAAAACGCAATCGTCGTTTTCAACCGATGCCTCATTGCGCGGTGCGCCCACGGGTCACGTGGTGAATGTGCGCGAAGTACGATTGGCGGCAGGTGCTGAATTTGTCGTGATGGTCTGCGGTGACATCATGACCATGCCTGGATTACCCAAGATTCCATCGGCAGCGAAAATCGATATTGTGGATGGCAAGGTCGTCGGCTTGTTTTAGAATCGCCACCCTCAATCTCCTGCGCCAACAAACCAAGGAACTGCATCATGATGGAAGAACTCGTCTCCCAAGCGTTTTGGGTTGGGCTAATGAAAATCATCGGCGTCAATATTGTCCTGTCGGGTGACAACGCAGTGGTGATTGCACTGGCTGCACGTTCCTTGCAACCGCATCAACAAAAAGCCGCGATCATGTGGGGCTCAGGTGCGGCGATTGTGATGCGTATCGTGTTGACTTTTTTTGCAGTGGCGTTGCTGGGTTTACCCTGGCTCAAGTTAATCGGCAGCTTGTTGCTGTTCTGGATCGGTGTGCAACTACTTGCCCCCGATGACGGCGATCCAGACATTAAAGCGAGCGACAATCTCGTGGCGGCAATCAAAACGATTTTGATTGCCGATTTGGTGATGAGCTTGGATAACGTGATTGCGGTGGCTGCCGCTGCCAACAACAGCATGACCTTGTTGATTCTAGGCTTGGCTATTTCGATTCCGCTGGTGATCTTTGGCGCGACCATGTTGTTGAAGTTGATGGAACGCTTTCCGATCATCATTACCATTGGTGGTGCGTTGATCGGCATGGTGGCCGGTGAGATGCTAGTGAGCGACAAAGTATTGATCGGCGAGGGCACGCGTAGTTTTGATGCGCTCATGGCCGGTACGTTTAGTCTGCGCGATCTCTTGGTGAATGCGGGCGTGACCTTTGATGCCGCTGGAAAGCCACGCGTATTCGGCGGTTTGTCCCTGGAGTTGATTTGTGGTGGCTTGGGCGCTTTAGGGACCATCTTGATTGGCAAGTGGCTGACCGCGCGTCAGGCATCGCGCGAAGACGAAGCGGAGCATTCAGCGACCCAATGATGTTGTGCGGCGCACTGGCACCGTTGTGATGCATTTGTGCGCCGCGCCGACATTCGTGCCAAATAATTAAAACTGCCAAGTCCGTCAATTCAAATTTTGACGTAGACTGACTCTGTTCAGGTGAACGCCAGCACGTTGCTGTTGTACCTAAACAAGAAGCGCCGCATACAACGGCCGCATGATGCAAATCACGCAGCACATTTGCGTCATGCCCACAGAAGATGGCGCATTGCGTTTGCTGTTTTTGAATCGCAATCTCCGAGGAGGCTGGCATGCATTTTTGTACGCGTGATCTCTTGAATGGTCTGTTGGGCCTATTCTTTTCTGCTGTGTTGGCTTGCAATGCGTTTGCATGGGAGCCGACCAAGACGGTTGAATTTGTGGTGCCTGCCGGCACCGGTGGCGGCGCGGATCAAATGGCGCGCGTCATTCAATCCATCATCGCCAAAAATAATTTGATGAAGCAATCGATGGTGGTGGTGAATAAAGCGGGCGGCGCAGGTGCGGAAGGCTTTCTGGATGTCAAAGGCGCCAATGGCGATCCGCATAAGATCATCATCACGTTATCGAATTTGTTTACTACGCCATTAGCAACCGGCGTTCCTTTTAATTGGCGCGATCTCACGCCAGTCCAAATGATGGCGCTGGATCAGTTTGTATTGTGGGTCAATGCAGGTAAGCCCTACAAAACCACCAAAGAATTTCTTGCCGCTGCGCAAGCCGGTAAGTTCAAGATGGCCGGGACGGGATCCAAGCAAGAAGACCAAATCATTACCGTGGGGATTGAAAAGTCGAGCAGTGCAAAATTTATCTACATCCCGTTTCGTGGTGGCGGTGATGTTGCTGTCCAGTTGGTGGGCAATCACGCTGATGCGACGGTGAACAATCCAATCGAAGCGGTTGCACATTGGCGTGGCGGTAAGTTGCGTCCCCTGTGTGTGTTTGACAGTAAGCGCATGCCCTACAAAGAAAAGGTCACCGACACACAAAGCTGGGCGGATATCCCAACGTGTAAAGAACAAGGTTTAGATTTTGAGTACTTAATGTTGCGCGGTATTTTCATGGCGCCAGGTGTGAGTGCCGAGCAAGTGAAGTATTACGTCGATCTAATGGCCAAAGTGCGCGAAACCAAAGAATGGAAAGAATTTATTGAAAAGGGCGCATTCAACACCACCACCTTGAGCGGCAAAGAGTTTGCTGATTGGGTAGCCAAAGAAGAGGCGCGTCATATTGTCTTAATGAAATCAGCGGGATTCATCTCAACAGCCAAATAAAAAAGACCGTTGACGGTCGCATCCAAGGAGGGCGTGAATGCAGACGCAAGAAAATTCACGTGGTGTGGGCAGCAGGTTAGTCGAGCTGGTCGTTGCGTTTGGGCTCTTTGTTGTTGGTGTGGTGGTGATTGTGGATAGCCAACGCTTGGGTGCGGGGTGGGCCGATGATGGTCCACAAGCGGGATATTTCCCGTTTTATTTAGGCCTTCTCATTTGCGTGGCCTCGGTGATCAACTTTATTCAAGCCGTACGCACACGTGCCGAACAAGACCGTGTGTTTGTGCGTGCCGATGAATTTAAGTTGGTGTTATCCGTTTTCTTACCCACGCTGGCCTATGTTGGCTTGATTGCATGGCTGGGTATCTATGTGGCCTCGACCCTCTTTATTGCGTTTTTTATGCGTTGGTTGGGACGCTATGACTGGCCGATGCTGATTGCCGTGTCGGTTGGCGTGAGCGGGGTATTTTTTTGCGTGTTTGAATTGTGGTTCAAAGTGCCGCTGCCCAAGGGGCCGTTGGAGCTTTGGTTAGGCTTGAGCTGAGGTCACGCGATGGATGAACTGCAATCACTGGTACATGGCTTTGGGGTGGCGCTGTCGCTACAAAACATCGGCTTGATGTTTGTTGGGGTGATTTTGGGCGTAATCATTGGCGTGCTCCCTGGTTTGGGTGGCGCCAATGGTGTAGCGATTTTGTTACCGCTCACCTTCTCGATGGCCCAACTGCCTGGCGGAACCACGTCAGCGATTATTTTGCTCTCGTGTATTTATTGGGGCGCGTTGTTTGGTGGTGCGATCACCTCCGTATTGTTCAATATCCCTGGCGAACCTTGGTCGGTTGCAACCACCTTTGATGGTTATCCGCTGGCGCAACAAGGTCGCGCTGGTGCTGCACTCACCGCAGCTTTTACCTCATCGTTTGTTGGCGCATTAATCGCCACAATTGTGATTACGTTTTTATCTCCGTTAGTGGCGGGGTTTGCGCTCGAATTTGGACCGCCTGAATTTTTCTCTGTGTATTTGCTGACCTTTTGCGCGTTTGTCGGCATGTCAAAAGAGCCACCCTTTAAAACGATTGCCGCGATGATGCTGGGCTTTGCGCTCGCTGCGGTGGGTACCGACCCGGTGAATGGTGCGTTACGCCTGACGTTTGGCTCTGTGCATTTGTTATCTGGGTTTGATTTTTTAATTGCAGTGATTGGCTTGTTTGGCATTGGTGAGATTTTGCTCACCATGGAAGAAGGGCTCGCGTTTAAAGGGGCGAGCGCAAAGATCAACTTGCGTGTGGTGTTAGAAACCTGGCGTGAATTACCGCGCTATTGGGCAACCTCGATGCGCTCAGCGATCGTCGGTTGTTTTATGGGGATTGTGCCCGGTGGGGCAACCCCTGCCTCCTTCATGGCTTACGGTGTCGCGCAACGTTTTTCGCGGCATCGTGCGCGCTTTGGTCAAGGTGAAGTCGAGGGCGTCGTGGCCCCTGAAACTGCCGCGCATGCGGCGGGTACATCTGCGTTGTTACCGATGCTGACCCTCGGGGTTCCCGGTTCACCCACTGCAGCCGTGCTACTCGGTGGCTTATTGATTTGGGGCTTACAACCTGGCCCCTTATTGTTTGTTGAGCAAAAAGATTTTGTTTGGGGTTTGTTTGCCAGTATTTATTTAGGCAACATCGCGGGGTTGATTGTAGTGCTCACGTGTGTGCCGCTGTTTGCAGCGATTTTGCGTATTCCGTTTGCGGTGATTGCGCCGATCATCATGGTGGTCTGTGCGATTGGTGCGTACACCGTGAAAACCAATCTGTTCGATGTGTGGATGATGTTGGTGTTTGGCGTGATTGGCTATGTCTTTAAGAAACTCAACTATCCACTGGCTCCGCTCGTGCTGGCGATTGTGTTGGGCGATCGCGCAGAAGCATCCTTTCGACAATCCATGCTGATCTCTCAAGGAGACCTGTCGGTGTTTTTTGCCAATGGGTTGGTGGGGTCGATGACCGGATTGGCTTTGTTGCTGTTGATTTGGCCCGTGATTTCTGGCGTGCTCAATCGGCGCGCAACATCGGGTTAAACGTCTTTAGTCAACTTCGCCTAAGCGCTGGCGCAAACGTGACAATGTTTCGGGGGTGAGGTTGAGATAAGCGGCGAGTTCTTTTTTGGGAATGCGGCCGCTTAACTCGGGATGCTTGCGTGCAAAGCGTTGCAACCGTCCTGGCGCATCGAGTAAATGCAAGGTGATGGTGTGGGCCATCACCTCAGACATTAACTTCATCACTTCATACTCAAACGCCGACTTCACGCTGGCGTGTTGCTCAAGAAATTCGACCCACTGGGGCATGGCGATTTTTGCAGCACGCACTTTGGTCACAGCAACAATCGAGTAAGGAATCGGTGTCTTCATACGCCAGGCCGCGTACGACGTATCCATGTCGGCCTCAGCAGCAAAGCGCAGAATCATCTCGTGACCTTCGGGATTTGAAACCACGCGCTTTAACATACCTTCGAGCACAAAAAACTGCTCCATCTCGGTATCGCCTTGGCGCACCAGGAGTTCGCCTTTTCGGTAGTCGACCACCTCTAAGAGCGATTCGAGTTGTCCCCAAGCAGCGTCAGTCAAATCGCCAAGAACCGGGTTCTGGCGTAACTGAAGGCGGATGGTGTTGCGCTGCGAGTGGGTGGCGATAGCGGCCATAGCAATGTGTGGGTGGTTCGGTGCGCGGCGCGCGTCTAAAGAATGGGCCCAAGGTGTGCGCCAACGCGCTCAGCAGAGGATTAGACGTAAAAAGCTTGACCGGAGTCAAGCGTGCTCTGGCAAGTGGGTCACTATCATTTCGCCTCCAGCCGTAAGCACCCTAGATTTTCCCCACCCACCCCCGTCAATCCAAATTTTTTTCCCCGAGGGAGACCCAGATGGGCACCGTCGAAACACAAGTTGCCAGCGAAACCCAGACCCCAACCATTGATGGCTTTCATCTGGTCATCGAAGCCCTCAAGCTGAATGGCATTGACACCATTTTTGGTTTGCCCGGGATCCCGATCACGGATTTAACGCGGATGGCGCAGGCCGAAGGCATGCGCGTGATTTCGTTTCGTCATGAACAAAATGCCGGGAACGCGGCGGCCATTGCAGGGTTTATGACGCAAAAGCCGGGAATCTGTTTAACTGTTTCTGCGCCTGGATTTTTAAATGGCTTAAACGCACTCACCAACGCCACCACCAATTGCTTTCCGATGATTTTAATTAGCGGATCGAGTGAGCGTGAGATCGTTGACTTGCAGCAGGGCGATTACGAAGAAATGGATCAACTCGCGATTGCTAAACCGCTGTGCAAAGCGGCGTTTCGTGTGTTGCACGCCGAAGACATCGGCGTGGGTGTCGCGCGTGCGATCCGTGCCGCCGTATCGGGTCGACCCGGTGGTGTGTACCTGGATTTGCCGGCAAAATTATTTGCGCAAGTCATGGATGCCGAGGCCGGAAAACGCTCACTTATTCAAGTGGTTGATCCTGCGCCGCGTCAGATACCAGGACCAGAGGCCATACAACGCGCGTTGACCTTACTCAAGGGCGCTAAGCGTCCGTTGATTTTGTTAGGTAAGGGTGCGGCGTACGCACAAGCTGACGCTGATATTCGTACGCTCGTTGAAAAAACCGGCATTCCCTATTTGCCGATGTCGATGGCCAAAGGTTTGCTGCCTGATACGCATGAGCAATCTGCTGCTGCTGCACGTTCGTATGTGTTGCCCGAAGCGGATGTAGTGGTGCTCATCGGTGCGCGGTTGAATTGGTTGCTCTCGCACGGTAAAGGCAAAACCTGGGGCGGTAAAGATCACAAAGCCTGGGGCGGCCAGCGATTTATTCAGATCGATATCTCACCGCAAGAAGCCGATAGCAACGTGGCCATTGATGCGCCTGTTGTTGGTGATATTGGTTCGTGTGTGTCGGCGCTGTTGGCGGGCATGGGCAGCAACTGGCCCAAAGCACCGGCCGATTGGATTGCGGCAATCAATGAACGCAAGCATAAAAATATCGCCAAGATGGCCGAGACACTCGCCAAAGATCCTGTGCCGATGAATTTTCATAGCGCACTGAATGTTGTTCGCGACATCGTCAAAGCCAATCCAGAAGCCATTTTAGTGAACGAGGGCGCCAATGCACTCGACTTCACGCGCAG
>CANIIA010000053.1 GCA_947467435.1 Betaproteobacteria bacterium | reverse complement strand
GCCGGGCAACGCTTTGACTGGAATGTCTTACCGCAGCAGCGTCGCAAGCCGCTCATCTTGTCGGGTGGATTGTCGCCTGAGAATGTTGCTGCTGCGATTCATCAAGTGAAGCCTTGGGCGGTCGATGTGTCGAGTGGCGTGGAATCTGCCCCCGGATTGAAAGACGCAGCGAAGTTGGCGATGTTTATGAAAGAGGTCAGAAATGCAGATCTATGATTTACCGGATGCGCGCGGACACTTTGGTCCCTATGGCGGTGCTTTTGTATCCGAAACGCTGACCCAAGCGCTTGAACAATTACGCGCGGCTTATGCACGCTATCGCGAAGATCCAGCGTTTATTGCGGAATTTAAAAACGAACTCAAACACTACGTCGGTCGACCCAGCCCGGTCTATCACGCTAAACGTTGGTCCGAACTCTTGGGTGGTGCGCAAATTTATTTGAAGCGCGAAGATCTAAACCACACCGGTGCGCACAAAATCAATAACACCATTGGTCAGGCATTACTTGCACGTCGGATGGGAAAACCTCGCGTGATCGCCGAAACCGGCGCGGGACAACACGGGGTGGCAACCGCCACGGTGGCTGCCCGCTTTGGCATGCAGTGTGTCGTGTACATGGGCGCCGAGGACGTGAAGCGACAGGCACAAAACGTGTATCGCATGAAGTTGCTCGGTGCAACGGTGGTGCCCGTCGAGTCCGGTTCTAAAACCCTCAAGGACGCGTTGAATGAAGCAATGCGTGATTGGGTGAGTAATGTCGACGACACGTTTTACATTATTGGAACGGTGGCGGGCCCGCATCCCTATCCCATGATGGTGCGCGACTTTAATTCCGTGGTCGGTGAAGAATGCAAATGGCAAATGCCAGAAATGGTTGGCCGACAACCGGATCAAGTCATTGCGTGCGTGGGCGGTGGTTCCAATGCCATGGGTATTTTTTATCCGTATATACCGGTCGAGGGCGTGCGTTTGATTGGAGTCGAAGCTGCGGGTGAAGGTATGCATAGCGGCAAGCACGCCGCGTCGCTTTCTGCAGGTAAGCCCGGTGTGTTGCACGGCAATCGCACGTATTTATTACAGGACGCCAATGGACAGATCATCGAAACGCATTCCATTTCGGCCGGTCTCGATTATCCAGGCGTGGGGCCTGAGCATGCGTGGTTAAAAGATTCTGGTCGTGCTGAATACGTAGGTATCACCGATAGCGAAGCGTTAAAAGCGTTTCATGATTGCTGTCACTACGAGGGCATCATCCCCGCGTTGGAATCGGCACACGCATTAGCTTATGCGGCAAAAATTTCACCGACCTTACCTAAGGACCAAGTGCTGCTGGTGAATTTATCTGGGCGCGGTGATAAAGATATGCATACGGTGTCGGAGAAATCCGGCATTGCTTTTTAATGTCTCGTATCGCGCAGCGCTTTGCCCAGTTAACACAGGCCAAGCGAAAAGCACTCATCCCGTACATCACTGCGGGTGATCCAGATCTGCAAACTACCGAAGCGTTACTACACGCGTTGGTTGAAAGCGGTTGCGATATTTTAGAAATTGGCGTGCCGTTTTCAGATCCGATGGCCGATGGCCCGGCCATCCAGCGGGCGGGCGAGCGTGCTTTAAAGCAGCACATTGGGTTGGTGGATATTTTGTCCATGGTTCAGCGCTTTCGATTGCGCGACACAGCGACGCCGATCGTCTTGATGGGCTATGCCAATCCCATTGAAGCGATGGGACAAAAAAACTTTGTGCTCGCTGCCCAAACCGCCGGGGTGGACGGCGTGTTGGTGGTGGATTACCCACCCGAAGAATGCGAAGAATTCACCGCCTTGTGTCGAGCGCACGCAGTGGATCCGATCTTTTTATTGGCGCCGACATCCACCGATGCGCGGATCGCCGCGGTCGCCAAACAAGGCAGTGGTTATCTTTATTACGTCTCGTTAAAAGGCGTGACGGGCGTGAAGGCTGTCGATGCAAGTGAGGTGGCGTTGCATTTACCCAAGTTGCGTGCGGCTTCGCCCTTGCCAATTGCGGTAGGTTTTGGCATTCGCGATGCGGCCTCTGCTCGTGCCATCGCACAGGTGGCCGACGCTGTGGTGATCGGTAGTCGTATCATTACCGAAATCGAGCAATCGCCCAAAGGCGAAGAGGTGGCTCGCGTAAAGGCATTTGTTCGACCCATCCGTGAGGCCCTCGACCAATGAGTTGGCTACAAAAACTGCTGCCCCCAAAAATTCAGCGTCATGAGGGGCAGGCAAAAAAACAAGTCCCCGAGGGCTTATGGGCGAAATGTCCTTCATGTGATGCGGTGCTGTATAGCTCTGATCTCGCCTCGAATCTTAATGTGTGTCCGAAATGCGGTCACCATCAACGCATCGGTGCGCGTGCACGTTTAGAGGCGCTGCTCGATGAGGACGCTCGCTTTGAGATCGGTGCAGAAGTGTTGCCAGTCGATAGCCTAAAGTTTAAGGACTCCCGGCGCTATCCCGAACGCTTGGCTGAAGCCAACGAGCAGTCCGGTGAAACCGAATCCTTGGTGGTGATGCAGGGTGCGATCAAGTCGTTGGGCGTGGTCGTTGCAGCCCACGAATTTGATTTTATGGCCGGCACGATGGGCGCGGTGTTGGGCGAGCGTTTTGTGCGGGGCGTGCACGTGGCCATCGAACACAAACTGCCCTTCGTCGTCTTTACCGCCAGCGGTGGGGCGCGCATGCAAGAGGGCGTGTTGTCGCTCATGCAAATGGCAAAAACAAGCGCAGCGTTAGCTGAATTATCCGAACGCCGTTTACCGTTTATCTCAGTGCTCACCGACCCGACGACTGGTGGCGTCTCTGCGAGCTATGCGTTTTTGGGCGACGTGGTGGTGGCTGAGCCTAAAGCGTTGATCGGTTTTGCGGGTCCCCGAGTGATCGAGCAAACCGTGCGACAAAAATTACCAGAAGGATTTCAACGCGCTGAGTTTTTACTCGAAAAAGGCGCGGTGGATATGATCGTCGACCGACGTGAGATGCGCGATAAACTCGCGCGCTTGTTATCTTTGCTACAAGGTTTGCCGCCTGAGCAAACCAATTAAGCGGTTGCAGTGCCGTGCTGACGGCACGTTGCACTGACCGGACACGTGGATCATGTCGACATTGCGTTCATTGCACGATTGGCTGACCTATATCGAGCGTCAGCATCCACAAAGCATCTCACTGGGCTTGGAGCGCGTGCGGTTGGTGCTTGCGCGCCTTGCTTTACCGCATCGTGCTTGCGTGTTTACGGTGGGCGGTACGAATGGCAAAGGCTCGACCACCGCCATGCTAGAGGCGATGCTGCACGCCGCTGGATATCGAACGGGCCGTTATAGTTCTCCGCATCTCTTGCGCTACAACGAACGGGTGCGTGTCGATGCTTGTGATGTGAGCGATGCCACCTTAGTCGAAGGATTTGAGGCCGTTGAGCGCGCGCGCGAAGGTATTGCGCTGACCTATTTTGAGTACGGCACTTTAGCTGCGATCTGGACGTTTGCGCAGTTGCCCTTGGATGCTTGGGTCATGGAAGTTGGCTTGGGCGGCAGGTTGGATGCGGTCAATGTGCTCGATGCCGATTGCGCGGTACTCACTGGCGTTGCGTTGGATCACATGGATTATTTGGGTGACACCCGTGAAGCGATCGGCTATGAAAAAGCTGGTATCTTTCGCGCGCAACAACCGGCGGTGATTGCCGATCTTCAGCCGCCCGCGAGTGTGCTTGAAGTGGCCGCGCGTGTCGGTGCACAAGTGCAATTAGTGCAACGGGACTTTGGGTACGCCGCTGACAAAACGCAGTGGCTGTATTGGGGGCCGTTTGGCAAGCGACCCGGATTGGCTTATCCCGCATTACGTGGCCCGATCCAGCTACTCAACGCAGCGGCTGCGATTACGGCGCTTGATTCACAACGCGCCCGCTTACCGATCAGTATGCAAGATGTACGCCGCGGTTTAGCTGAAGTGACCTTGCCTGGCCGTTTCCAAGTGCTGCCTGGCCAGCCTGTGGTGATTTTAGATGTCGCTCACAATCCGCAAGCAGCAAAAATTTTGGCTGATAATTTATTTGACAGTGGTTTCGCACCCGATACCCACGCGGTCTTTGGCGCCTTACGTGATAAAGATATCGCTGGTGTCGTACAGCATCTGGTGCCACGCATTACGCATTGGCATCTGGCCGATACCGAGGGCCCACGCGGCACCACTGCGCGTGCGTTGGCCGATGTACTCAAACAAGCCGGTGTGGAGGTCACGATCAGCCAATATGCAAACCCAGCAGCGGCATTTCGTGGTGCGCGCAGTGTTGCGGGCGAGAATGATAAAATCGTCGTCTTTGGTTCCTTTGTGACTGTTTCTGGTGTCATGCAGGAACTCACGCACACTTCACCTCACGCGGAATTGCACTAACCATGGCAGATCGCGCCGAAGCGACAGAAGAACTCAACGCATTGCGTCGTCAAGGGCGACGTCGTCTTGTGGGGGCAATTGCGCTGGTCCTGGTTGCCGCCATCGTGCTACCCATTGTGTTTGATCCCGATCCCAAACCCAACTTGCCACCGGTGAGTGTGAAAATTCCGGGCGAAGACGAAAGTAAGTTTGTTCCAAGAACCAATGCCTCACCGACACCGCGCGTCGAGGAGTCTGCGCCAGCAAGCGCTGCACCACCGGCTGAACCGGCTAAATCTGCGGATGTCACGCCGGTTGAAGCAACAAAACCTAGCGCGCCTGTCCCCGCGACCGCTATGCAACCAGCGCCGAGTTCTTCTGCTGTCGCTAAGTCTGCTGAACCGCTCACCAAATCCACCGAGACGACTAAATCAGCAAAGTCTGCCAAGGGCGCCGAACCTGCAAAAGCCGCCGAACGAACAAAAGCCGCCGAACCAACAAAAGCCGCCGAACCAACAAAAGCCACCAAGACGGCAGAGCCGAGTAAGGCTGCTTCAACAACAGAGTCCAGCACTGCAGCCCAGTTTTTTGTACAAGCAGGGGCCTTCGTTGGCCCTGACAAAGTTCGCGAAGTGACTGATCAGCTGAAGGCGGCCAAACTCACTTATTACACCGAAACCGTCGCGACAACAAAAGGAACGGTGACTCGGATTCGTTTAGGTCCTTACGAAACCAAAGCGGCTGCGGAAAAGGCGGCGGCAGCGGCCAAGCGCCTTGGATTAAACCCCGGAAGTCCAGTCGCTAAATGAACGCATTGGATTACGCCATTTTGGGCGTGTTTGCTGTATCGATGCTACTCAGTGCTATGCGCGGTGCGGTACGCGAGCTGGTTGGCTTGGGTGGTTGGGTGATGGCGTTTTTGGCAGCCAATTTATTTGCCGGGCCCTTTAGTCAGCATGTCCCCGCATTGCTGCAGGGAGAAGCGCCGCGAACGTTGGCTGCCTATGTGGGTGTGTTCGTCTTTACATTAATCTTGGCGAGCTTGGCAGGCATGTTGCTCGGACGATTGATGAAAGCGGTCGGTTTGGGCGCATTAGATCGCTTGTTAGGTGCGCTCTTCGGATTTGCGCGCGGATTGATCTTAGTGTTGGCGTTGGGTTTAGTTGCTGGAATGACAAGTGCACCTCAGCAAGCGTTTTGGCAGCAGTCTTATTGTGGCCCTTGGTTGGTTTCGGGGGTATCCGCCTTGCAACCGTGGTTGCCTTCTACATTGGCGCTACGGCTGCGCTATGATTAACCTTTAAAAGCTCACGGAGCTTCTCGCCCATGTGCGGCATACTTGGTGTCGTTGCAAAAACGCCTGTCAACCAGCTGCTCTATGATGGACTGCTGTTATTGCAGCATCGTGGTCAGGATGCTGCCGGTATCGTGACCTGTGAGCGCAATTCCTTTCATATGCAAAAAGGCAGCGGTCAAGTACGAGATGTATTTCGTACGCGCAATATGCGCTCCTTGCCCGGCAATATGGGGATCGCACATTGTCGTTACCCCACTGCTGGATCCGCCTCGAACTCTGCCGAGTCACAGCCCTTTTATGTGAACTCACCGTTTGGCATTGTGCTGGGCCATAACGGTAATCTCACCAATTCAGCGGCGTTACGCGACGAGATGTTTCGTACCGATCTGCGACATATCAACACCAATTCTGATTCGGAAGTGTTGCTCAACGTGTTGGCGCATGAGCTGGAACAAGCCTCGGTGCGTTTGCGCTTAGATCCGCAGACAATTTTTACCGCGATTTCAAATTTACATCGACGCGTGCGTGGCGCGTATGCGGTGGTGGCGATGATTGCAGGCTACGGGGTGCTGGCATTTCGCGATCCGTATGGAATTCGTCCAGCGGTGATTGGCATTCACGAAACACCCGCCGGTCCCGAATACATGGTGGCCTCTGAATCGGTCGCGCTGGATGCGCTGGGCTTCCGCGTATTGCGTGATATTGCTCCTGGTGAGGCCGTGTTTATTGACGAGGATGGCCAATTTTTTAGCCAGCAGTGCGCACAAAGTGCAGCGCTGAATCCTTGCATTTTTGAGTTTGTGTATTTGGCGCGTCCTGATTCGTTTATTGATGGGGTATCGGTCTATGAAACGCGTCTCAATATGGGCGATGCGTTAGCAGAAAAAATTCGCCGCGATTACGCGCATCTGAACATTGATGTGGTGATCCCCATTCCAGATTCAAGTCGTCCGTCGGCGATGCAGTTGGCACTTGGATTGGGTATTAACTACCGCGAAGGCTTTGTAAAGAACCGCTATATCGGTCGTACCTTCATCATGCCTGGACAAGCAGTACGCAAAAAATCGGTGCGGCAAAAACTCAATGCCATTGGTGTCGAGTTCAAGGGAAAAAATGTGTTGCTGGTGGATGATTCGATTGTGCGTGGTACCACCAGCCAAGAAATCGTCAATATGGCGCGCGAGGCCGGCGCGTTGAATGTTTATTTTGCTTCGGCTGCACCGCCCGTACGTTTTCCGAACGTCTATGGCATCGATATGCCAACCCGCGCCGAGTTGATCGCTTCGCAACGCAGCGAAGCGGAAGTTGCAAAAGAAATTGGTGCCGATGCGCTGATCTATCAAGACCTCGAGGCTTTGGAGCACGCAGTGCGGCAAGTGAACCCCAAGCTCACGCGTTTTGAAACCTCTTGCTTTGATGGGCGTTACATCACCGGTGATGTAACGAGCGACTATCTTTCTGAGGTTGAAAATCGTCGTGACGCAGGCCGAGATGGCGAGGATGATGATGGCGCGCAACTCGACTTAAACCTTGTCCAAGCAGCCTAATCAATCAAGCGTGTCATGAGTCAATCGAACGATTCCGCAGAAAAATACGATCTCTCTACCTTAGGTGTGCGCGCGGGTATTCGTCGCACCGAGTTTGGTGAGCACTCTGAAGCGTTATTTTTAACCTCGAGTTTTGTGTTCGAGAGCGCAGAACAAGCGGCTGGACGCTTCACTGGCGGCGATGATGGATTTGTTTATTCGCGTTTCACCAATCCCACCGTGAGTATGTTTCAGGATCGCTTAGCAGCGCTTGAGGGCGGCGAGTTTTGTGTGGCTACTTCTTCAGGAATGTCTGCCATTCTCGCGACGGCGATGGCGTTTTTAAAAGCGGGCGACCATGTCATTTGTTCGAAGGCGGTTTTTGGTTCGACGGTACAGTTATTTTCTAATGTGATGGGGCGGTTCGGCGTCGACACCACATACGTTGCACCTGATGATCCTGCCGCTTGGGCGGCAGCAGTTCGCCCGGGAAAAACGAAACTGTTTTATCTTGAAACACCCTCGAATCCGCTCACCGAATTGGCCGACATTGAGGCCATCAGCAAAGTATCTCGCGCAGCCGGTGCAACCTTTGCTGTGGATAATTGTTTTTGTAGCCCCGCCTTACAGCGACCACTTGAGTTTGGCGCAGATTTAGTCATTCACTCGGCGACGAAATACTTAGACGGACAGGGGCGTGTGCTCGGTGGCGCCGTGGTTGGCTCGAAAGCTTTATTGATGGACACCGTGTTTCCATTCTTGCGAACCACTGGCCCCTCGCTTTCGCCGTTTAATGCTTGGGTGATTCTCAAAGGAATGGAAACGTTGCAGATTCGTATGCAAGCGCAATCCACCACCGCATTTGCGTTAGCGCAGTGGTTAGAAAAGCATCCTAAGGTGGAGCGCGTGTATTACCCGTTTCTTGATTCACACCCACAGCAAGCTTTGGCGCGTAAGCAACAAAGTGCGGGTGGAGCGATTGTGAGTTTTGATGTCAAGGGCGGGCGCACTGGCGCTTGGCAGGTAATTGATCATACGCGCATGATTTCAATCACCGGTAACCTAGGTGACACCAAAACCACCATCACGCATCCAGCAACGACAACGCACGGGCGTATTACCCCAGAAGCACGCGCCGCTGCTGGAATCAACGAAGGCTTGATTCGTGTGGCTGTTGGTTTAGAAAGCTTGGCCGATTTACAACGCGATTTAGCGCGCGGCTTAGATCAACAACCCGGCTGATGACGTAGCCGTGTTCTGAAGCGCTGCACACACCGCAGCGCTCGCACGTAACCCACTGCGAACTGCCGCTTCAAGAGTGGGTGGGTAATCGGCATCAACATAATCGCCTGCCAAAAACACACGCGCATGAGTGGTGCGCATGTCTATACGCGCACGATGGGGCGTACACGCTATCGTGGCGCGTTTTTCAGCGATGACTTGCGCGTGTTGTGGCGCTGCATGGGTTGGTAAATGCGGGGCTAATTCCGCATGCACTTGTTGGATCAACTGCGCTTTAGACAGGGATTCGTGTGCGCCATGCGCGCTGATGACCGCACCAATCAGTCCAGATTCTCCGCACAACACGCCGCGATCAAATGCCCATTGCGTTGCGCCACCCACCAGTCCGATCATCGGTTGAGGCAATTGAATGTCAGCGTTGTATTGCAACCAGACGGTATAAATCGGTCGGTAAGAAAATTGCGCAGTAACATCTTTGTATTCAGGCATGAGCTGCGCGAGATGATGGGGGCCCACCGCAACGATGATGTGACTAAAGGCCTGCCGAAGTTCGTCCAATGATCGAATTGGATGTTGCGTGTGGACTTTTCCACCGTGTTTGAGGACATATTGCGCGGCGGGTTCTGGAAATAGTGCAGATAAATCGGTACGGGGCAATAGCAAATCACTCGCTGACCGTGTACCAGCCAAGCTATCGCGCAGCACATGCACAAACACTTGCGCGGAGGCTTCTTCTGGTGCGGTGTTGAGTGCGGCGATACACAAAGGATCCCACAACCAATGCCTGAGGTTTTCGCTTTGCTGATGCTGAGTGAGTAACGCTGACACACTGCAATCAGTGGTCAATTGAAACTCCATCTCTTGTAACGCTTGCATCAAGCGCAAGGCGCGCCAACGATCAGAGAAACGCAATCCGCGGGCAAACAGCAAGGCACTCGCTAAATGTAATGGTGCCGGCAGTGCCCATGCGGACAGATGAAAACCTTGGGGGTAATAGAGCGTGAGCGGCTGTCGATACAGTAACTGCTTTGTCTCTGCGCCTACCTGTTGCATCAAGGCAAGCAGCTGCGTGTACGCGCCGATCAGGATGTGTTGTCCGTTATCGAAGGTTTTATGTTGTGTCGTGACGCGGCGTGCACGCCCACCGAGGACAGGGCCAGATTCAAACACCTCAACAGCATGACCGTGGCGTGTCAGATCGACTGCAGCGGCCATGCCCGCGTAACCACCACCAATGACGGCAACGGCGGGGCGTGCGTTGGCGCGAGTTAGGTGTTCAGCCATGTGCGCATGGCAATCCACAATTTACGCATCGGCGTGAGCGACGTGCGTTGCGTGAGTACGGCAAAACCATCCCGCGCGACTTCTTCAAGCACCGTGCGGTAAATCGCAGCCATGATCAGACCGGCGCGTTGAGCGCGACGGTCTGCTGTCGGCAACAATGCGTAGGCTTTTTCATAGAATGCTTGTGCACGATCGTATTGAAACTGCATGAGTTGTTTAAAGGCATCCGAGCTTCGTGCGTTGAGGATGTCTGCCGCAGGGACGCCAAATTGCTTGAGCTCATCTATCGGCAAATAAATGCGGTTCATACGCGCATCTTCACCGACATCACGGATGATATTGGTGAGTTGAAACGCAGTGCCTAGTTGTTGTGCGTAATCCAGTGTGCGTCGGTCTTGATAACCAAAGATACCTGCAGCCAGCAGCCCAACCACCCCCGCGACGTGATAGCAGTAGGTTTCGAGCGCGGCAAAATTTTCGTAGCGCACTTGCTGTAAATCCATTTGCATGCCGTCGATAATTTCGTTGAGGCGTGTCACGGTGATACCAAACGGTTGCATGGCTGGGGCGAGGGCGCGAGTCACGGGGTGTTGTGGATGACCTGCGTCCAGACGGGTGAGCTCCTCGCGCCACCAATTCAGTTGCGTACGCGCTAACTCAGGGTCGGAGGTTTCATCGACCACATCATCGACTTCACGACAAAAAGCGTATAACGCGGTGATGGCGCGGCGGCGTTCAGGGGCGAGAAATAAAAACGCGTAATAAAACGACGAACCACTCGCGGCAGATTTTTTTTGGCAATACGCGTCTGGGGTCATCGTGCACGCAAGAGTAACAAAGGCCAATCGTACCAACGCAGTGTGGGGCGATGGCGAAACATGTCGTACTGAACGGCTTGCAGCTTTTCGGCAATCCGTAGACCACCTTGCACCGTCATGCGAATTTCTAAACCCACACGCCCAGGCAGGCTGTGACCGAGTGGTGCGCCGAATTTTAGCATCGCGCTCGCCCGCTCGACTTCGTTGGCCAGAAGTGCGCGCCAAGCGTCATCACATAGACCTTGCGCGATGTGTTGTTCGGTCACGCCAAAGCGCTGCATCGCGTCTTGCGGCAGGTAAATTCGATTTTTTTTCCAATCCACCGCCACGTCTTGCCAAAAATTAATCAACTGCAAACCGGTGCAGATGGCATCGGATTGGGCAAGATGCGGCGCGCTCGCCATGTCGAATAAATGCAACATCAAGCGCCCCACCGGATTGGCGGAACGGCGCGCGTAATCGAGTAGTTCAGCAAAATTTGCGTAGCGTGTTTTCACCACGTCTTGAGAAAACGCATCGAGCAGGTCATGCAGCGGTTGTAGCGGTAATGACCAGAGCGCGATCACGCGAGCCAATTCGACAAATTGCGCATCAATCGGTGGATTGCCCTGCGCGATGTCGTTGAGCGCCTCGGTGTAGACCCTTAATTGTTGCAAACGCGCTGAGGCTGGGGCATCGCCTTCGTCGGCAATATCATCGGCGGCACGCGCAAATCGGTAGATCACCTCGACGGGCTCGCGTAGCCGCTTTGGCATGAGCAGCGAGGCGACGGGGAAGTTTTCGTAGTGGTCTACAGGCACGAAGGTGGTGGGGCGTGGTGATCTTAGGGGGTTTTTACACAGCACAGCCGCGGTATTGGGCGGGCGCTGCGGTATAATTATGCGTTGTGTTGCCGTGTTTGGGTTGTGGTTATTTTTCAACGCACGGTGTGTTTTTGGAAGATGACGGCCCTTGGCTGCATGCGACAGCATGACAAGGTGTTCGCAGCGAAGGTGGCGGAATTGGTAGACGCACTGGATTTAGGTTCCAGCGCCTCACGGCGTGGGGGTTCGAGTCCCCCCCCTCGCACCAGCAAAAGAGCAGTACGGTTAAGCCTCAACTAAGGAATCCTGCAATGTCGGCAAATGTTGAAACTCTCAGCGGGCTGGAGCGCCGCTTGTCCATGTCGGTCCCAGTGGCTGAGGTCGAAAAGCAAATTGACACTCGCCTAAAGCAGCTGGCGCGTACGGTCAAGATGCCCGGATTTCGTCCAGGTAAAGTACCGATGAAGCTGGTGTCTCAGCAATACGGACCACAAGTTCGCTCCGAAGTGATCAGTGATGCCGTACAAAAAGCGTTTGGTGATGCGGTGCAGGCCAATCAGTTACGAGTTGCGGGCTACCCGCGTATCGAACCGAGCGAAGCCGCAAACGATCAGTCGATTGAATTCAAAGCCACCTTTGAGGTGTATCCAGAATTTCAGGTTGGCGATGTCTCGGATAAAACGATCGAGCGTCCTGTGATCGAGGTGGGGGATGCGGAGATCGATAAAACCATCGAGATTCTGCGTAAGCAACGCCAAACCTTTGTGGCCGCAGAGCATCCAGCCACCAACGGTGATCGCGTCACGATGGATTTTTTAGGCACACTCGATGACGTCCCCTTTGATGGTGGCCAGGCCGAAGGGTTTAGCTTTGTACTCGGCGAAGGCCGCATGCTGCCAGAGTTTGAGGCCGCAGCGTTAGGCACACGTGCGGGGGATGAAAAAACCTTCGATCTAAAATTTCCAGACGATTACCACGGCAAAGAAGTGGCCGGAAAAACGGTGCAGTTCAAGATCAAGGTGCATGCCGTCGACGCGGCCCAATTGCCCGCAATCGACACCGCATTTGCGCAAAGTCTTGGCGTTGCCGACGGCGATGTCTCCAAAATGCGCGAAGAGATCAAAGGTAACGTTGAGCGCGAGGTTGCCAAGCGCGTGAAAGAGCGCATCAAATCCCAAGCGCTTGATGTGCTTTACAACGCCACGGTGATCGAACTACCCAAGGTGTTGGTCGAGTCGGAAACACAGCATTTGGTGCAGCAAGCACGCGCCGATCTTGAAGCCCGCGGCATGAAGTTAGAGCAAATGCCTTTTGATCCGACTTTATTTGAAGCCAGTGCGAAGCGGCGTGTTGGTTTGGGTCTGATCGTGGCAGAACTTTCACGTCAAGAAAATCTACAACCCAAACCTGACCAAGTACGTAAACTCATTGATGAGCAAGCGCAATCGTATGAAAGTCCCGCTGAAGTGGTGAAGTGGTTTTACATGCAGCCGGATCGACTCAAAGAAATGGAAGGGATGGCGTTAGAAGAAAACGTCGTCAACTACGTGCTTGGAAAAGCAAAGGTTGAGGATAAAGCGCAGGCCTTTGATGCGCTCATGGGGGGCGCAGCATGAAAGATTTAGACTGGCAATCGAGTTTTCGGGCCGACAACCTCGGCCTGATTCCGATGGTGATCGAACAATCGGGGCGCGGTGAGCGTGCATACGACATTTACTCGCGCCTACTCAAAGAGCGCGTGGTGTTTTTGGTGGGCCCAGTCAATGAAGCCTCCGCCAACGTCATCGTCGCGCAACTGCTGTTTCTTGAGTCAGAAAATCCGGACAAAGACATTTCGTTTTATATCAACTCACCGGGTGGTTCGGTAACAGCGGGCATGGCGATTTACGACACCATGCAATTTATCAAGCCCGATGTGTCGACGTTATGTGTTGGACAGGCTGCAAGCATGGGCGCGTTACTTTTGGCGGCGGGTGCCAAGGGCAAGCGACATTGCTTGCCTAATTCGCGCGTGATGATTCATCAGCCGATGGGTGGCTTTCAGGGACAAGCGTCGGACATTGAAATTCACGCCCGGGAAATTTTGTTTTTAAAGCAACGCTTGAACGAAATTTTGGCCAAGCACACTGGACAAAACGTGGAGACCGTTGCCAAAGATACCGATCGTGATAACTTTTTGTCTGCAGATGCTGCCAAAGAGTACGGAATTGTCGATAACGTATTGCACACGCGTGCCCAAGCTGTGAAAGCTTAAGCACACGATATCGCGACGTTGATTATTTACTGAACGCAAAGTAGAGGCCAGCCATGGCGGAGAAGTCATCTTCAGGGGAAAAGCTCCTGTATTGCTCGTTTTGCGGCAAGAGCCAGCACGAAGTGCGCAAGCTCATTGCAGGCCCATCGGTTTTTATTTGCGATGAATGTATCGAGCTATGTAATGACATTATTCGCGAAGAAACGGCCGCTGATAAAGGCGGTAAAGGTGCGCGCGGAGAATTACCCACGCCACAAGAAATTCGCGACATCCTTGATCAGTACGTGATTGGTCAGCCGCAAGCCAAAAAAATTCTCTCGGTGGCGGTCTATAACCATTACAAGCGTCTTCAACATTTGGGTAAGACTGACGAAGTTGAGCTCGCCAAGTCAAATATTTTGCTGATTGGCCCAACAGGTTCCGGCAAGACCTTATTGGCACAAACGCTGGCGCGTTTATTAAATGTGCCTTTTGTCATTGCTGATGCCACCACGCTTACTGAAGCGGGTTATGTTGGCGAAGACGTCGAAAACATTATTCAAAAGCTGCTGCAAAACTGTGACTACGATGTCGACAAAGCCAAGCGTGGCATTGTGTATATCGATGAGATCGATAAGATTTCACGCAAATCTGATAATCCATCGATTACTCGCGATGTGTCAGGCGAGGGCGTGCAGCAGGCGCTATTAAAGTTAATTGAGGGGACCGTGGCTTCGGTGCCGCCGCAGGGTGGACGTAAACATCCGAACCAAGATTTTGTGCAAGTCGATACCACCAACATTCTATTTATTTGCGGTGGTGCATTCGATGGCTTGGATAAAATCATTCGCGGCCGCTCTGAAAAATCGAGCATCGGATTCGGCGCTGAGGTACGTAGTCCTAGCAGCGGCAAAGACATCAGTGAAGTATTGCGTGGCACCGAGCCTGAAGATCTCATCAAATTTGGACTGATCCCTGAATTTGTTGGTCGTTTGCCGGTGACTGCAACACTTGAGGAATTAGACGAGGCCGCTCTCGTGCAGATTCTGACTGAGCCCAAAAATGCCTTGCTCAAGCAGTACCAGAAGCTATTTATGATGGAAAACGTCGAGCTCGAGGTGCGGCCTGGCGCTTTATCTGCAGTCGCACGCAAAGCCTTGGCACGTAAAACCGGTGCGCGCGGCTTGCGCTCGATTCTTGAGCAAATCTTGCTCGACACCATGTATGAGCTACCCACCATGGAAAACGTCAGCAAAGTCGTGGTGGATGAAAACATGGTCAGCGGTGAGGGTAAACCTTTGTTGATTTATTCAGACGCGCCCAAGGTTGCTGGTAGTACCGCTTAATTCGCGGAGCACATTGCGAGTAATTCGCTGAGCGAGTACGCTGCAGACTATTTGGTTTGTAGCTATTGCAATCGGCGACCCCGGCCGCATTTACCCTAGATCCAGTCTCCAGGCTCCGAGGCCACTATGTCTGATATTCAGGAACACGTGAACGAATCGATCCCCTACCCATTACTTCCGTTACGGGACGTGGTGGTTTTTCCGCATATGGTGATCCCACTCTTTGTGGGCCGTCCCAAGTCGATTAAGGCCATGGAAACCGCCATGGAGGCGGGAAAACCCATTTTGCTCGTGGCGCAAAAGTCGGCTGCCAAAGACGACCCGGGTTCCGAAGACATGTACGCAATCGGTTGCGTGTCAAATATTTTGCAGATGCTCAAGCTGCCTGATGGCACGGTGAAGGTGCTCGTCGAAGGTGGCAACCGTGCGCGTATCGGTGAAATCACCGACTTAAAAACCCATTGGATTGCAGAAGCAAGCTTAATCAACGCCGAAACCGCTGCGCCGCAAGAAGTTGAAGCGCTGCGTCGTGCGCTGCTGTCTGCGTTTGATCAGTACGTCAAACTCAATAAAAAAATCCCTCCAGAGATTTTGACCTCGCTATCAGGCATTGATGAGGCAGGTCGTTTGGCTGATACGGTGGCTGCGCACTTGCCGCTCAAGTTAGAACAAAAACAGCAAGTGCTTGAGATGTTTG
>CANIIA010000052.1 GCA_947467435.1 Betaproteobacteria bacterium | reverse complement strand
TTCCAGCCGACCACTTGCGCATCGCTATAAATGCCAGGCGTGCCAGGATAGCCTTTGGCTAAAGGTGAAATCTGACTGGCTTCGGTGATGATCAAGCCGGCACTGGCACGTTGTGCGTAATACGTCGCCGCTAGTTCACCGGGTACATCGTCAGCGCCAGCTCGCATACGAGTGAGTGGGGCCATGACCACGCGATTATTGAGGGTGATCTCGCCAAATTGTTCGGGGCTCAGAAGTTTCATGGTCGTTTCTTTCAGTCAGGAAGCGCAGCGATGCGCGGGGTTTCGCAACAAACCTTCATACGCTGAGGACTACAAATCTCGCGCAGCACAGAAATACAGCAAATGTATTGAACATCAACACGAGCACATGGCGCGCCGGAACCGCAGATTAGCGCCGATTTTGCGCTGCAAAGCAAGTGCTGTGTGTGTGTTCGCAGTGCGTCTATGCAGGCGGCGGTGCGGTTTGTTACAGTCTGCTTTCTCAACTACCCCGATGAGTCTTCCTATGTCTGTTCGGTCCCAACGCGAAGCGGCAGTCGCCACTGCGATTACTCAAATACGCGCGTTGGCTTCCGCGCCCACCTTTGATCGTCCAACATTAGATGAGATCCTTGCGTTGGTGCGAGGCTTGGCTATGCAAACGCAGTTTTGGGGGGCGGATCAGTTTGCCGATCCCAAGGACGATGAGCGTCAGGCGCGCTATTTAATTAGCGAAGATCCCGATCAATCGTTTGCCTTGTATCTCAACATCATGAAGCGCGGCAAACGCACGCCCATTCACAACCACACCACGTGGGCGTGTATCGCCGCTGTGCAAGGCATTGAACATAATTACGTCTACCAACGCTTAGATGATGGTTCACGTCCCGACTACGCCGAGGTTGAGCCCAATGGCGTGGTCGTGGTGGCTCCCGGTTCTGCTGGGATCGCTTTGATGCCCGAGGATATTCATGCCGTTGAAATCGAACAAAGCGACATGATTCGCCACTTACATATGTATGGACGTTCTCTGGAAACGCTCACCGAGCGCATCGCCTACGATCTACCAAATCGTACGTACAAAAAAATGCACATCGGCGTATCCACAAGGCGTTGATCTTGAGCGTCACTGCGCACACATTAAAGTCGTGGCTACGCGATCGTCGCGAATTGGCTGTATTAGACGTTCGTGAGGCGGGGCGCTTTGGTGAAGCGCATTTGTTTCATGCCATTGCGTTACCGTACAGTCGATTTGAGTTGGACTTGCCGCGCCTCGTACCACGACTGCATGTGCCGTTGGTACTCGTCGATGATGGTGTGTCTGGTGTAGCGGAACGTGCAGCGCAACGCGCGCTCGATTTAGGTTACAAAGCGGTGCATGTTCTAGAAAACGGAACCGCTGGTTGGCAAGCGGCAGGCTACACCTTGTACGCCGGTGTGAACGTGCCCTCCAAAACATTTGGTGAGTTGGTCGAGCACGCCTGTCATACCCCGCGTATCAGCGCTGAAGAATTACACGCCATGCGCGTACGTAAAGAAAACGTTGTGGTGGTGGATGGTCGTCCTTGGAGTGAATACACCAAGTTCAATATCCCTGATGGCGTGTGTTGCCCAAATGGTGAGCTAGCCTTACGGATCGGTGAAATTGCCCCCGATCCCAATACGCGTGTGGTGGTGAATTGTGCTGGTCGTACACGCTCAATTATCGGTGCGCAAACCCTAATCAATTTTGGTGTGCCTAATCCGGTGGTGGCGCTTGAAAACGGCACGCAAGGTTGGTTTTTAGCGGGCTTTACTGTCGAGCGTGGCGCCCAACGTCGTTATCCCGCAGTGCCTGAAGGCGCAGTGCTACAAAATTTACGCACGCGCGCCGAAGCCGCAGCACAACGCTTACATGTGCCCTTTGTTGAGGTCGCGACTGCACAGACGTGGTTAAACGATGACTCGCGTACCTGCTACTTGTTTGATGTACGTACCGCCGAAGAATTTGCCACAGGCCATGTGTCCGGCGCCGTGCATGCACCAGGTGGACAGTTGGTGCAAGCGACCGATCAATGGGTGGGTGTGCGTGGTGCGCGGTTAATCTTGGTCGATTCGGAAGGCGTGCGAGCGCCGATGATGGCCGCGTGGTTGCGGCAATTAGGTCACGACGCACATGTATTACGCGGTGGATTAGACGCTGCGCGCGCAGCGAATTTGCACGCGGCATCAGTACGCTTGCCGCGTTTTTCTGCGCTCGAGTTGGTCACCACGCAAGACCTTGTAAACACGTGCGTGCTGGATTTGCGCAGCAGCGCTGCTTATCGCTTGGGGCACCACCCGCAAGCACGTTGGAGTATTCGGTCGCGTGTCGTCGCCGATGCCCAAGGGGCTCACCGCGTGGCCTTAGTCGCCGATGAGTTGGGGGTCGCGCAATTGGCTGCCATTGACTTAATTCAGGCGGGCGTACGAGAAGTGTTGCATCTCGCGCAACCGGACAATCAGGTGGCAACGCCTATGCAGCCGCCCGATGCCGAACGCGAAGATTTTCTTTTCTTTACCGCACGTCGGCATGAGGGCGATCGTGCCGATGCAGAAAAATATTTGTCCTGGGAAACAGGGTTGCTCGCGCAGCTCGATGACGAGGAGCGCAGTACTTTTCAGTTGGCCTAGGTCTGCGCATACGACCACGTTTTATCATCGCGGCGCTTTCCGCTATAATCGTGGCTTCGCGCCCGTAGCTCAGCTGGATAGAGTACCTGGCTACGAACCAGGGGGTCAGGAGTTCGAATCTCTTCGGGCGCGCCAAAAAACAAAGGGTCATCCATTCGGATGACCCTTTTTTTATTCCGTCATCCGCTACGCCGCCTGTCCGACGCTTTGCTTGTCGTAACCGGCCACGCGTTTATAGCCATCCGAAATCGCCATGATTTCAGCGTGACTAATCACCTGGTTGATATTGGTAAACGGCGTGTCGTTGGTACGTTGCCAGACCTCACGCAAAATCGCATCCGGCGGTTCTTTGCGATTGGTCAGCACAATATTTGCGGTGACCGGCAAGCGCTGTTCCTCGTATCGCTTCAGCGCCACCAATGGATCACGGTGCGCGAGTAACGCATCGGTGAGTGCGCGGGCATCGAGGATAGATTGACCGGCACCGTTCGATCCACGCGGAATCATCGGATGCGCTGCATCGCCCATTAATGTGATGCGACCTTGCGTCCACCATGGCAGTGGCTCGGCATCGATCATCGGAAACTCCAGCACCATGTCTGCCGCACGAATCATGGCGGAGACATCCAACCAATCAAAATGCCAATCATCAAACACGTGGATGAAATCTTCTAACCGACCAGCGCGATTCCAATCTCGTTTTTGATAATTGGGCGTGGTGACTTCCGCGACCCAGTTAATCAACTGCCGACCTTCGGCATCGATGTTGTTACGAATGGGGTAAATGACCATTTTGCCGGGCGTGAGCCAACCTGCACGCGTCATTGACGCACCTGTGAGAAACGGCTTCCAACGAGTGACGCCACGCCACATATTGACGCCTGAATACACCGGCTCACCTTCATCGGGATGAAATTGTTTACGAATCACCGAATGCAGGCCGTCACAGGCAATGACAATATCGCCACGTGCTGGGGGCAGCGCTTCCCCTGTTGTAGCGTGGACAAATTGCGCGCTAGCCCCTTGTCCGTCTTGTGTCACACCGGTGCATTTATGCGCCAGAAAAAGTCGATCAGCCCCCACGCGTTGCTTAAAGGCTTCGAGCAGCACGCGTTGTAAATCGCCGCGATGAATCGAAAACTGCGGCCAGTCATATCCAGCAAAACGCCCCGAAGGTTCGCGATGAATGAGTTGACCAAAGCGATTAAAAAACGCAGCTTCTTGCGTTGTGACTGCAACGCGAGCCAGCGCATCGATCAGCCCCAAGCCACCAAGTACTTTGGTGGAGTGCGGTAATAAGTTCACCCCCACACCGACTGCTTTAATTTCGGCAGAAGTTTCATACACACGCGAGGCGATGCCTGCTTGGTGCAAGGTTAATGCAAACGTTAAGCCTGCAATCCCTCCGCCAACAATGACGACTTCCATGGTGTTGTCCTTAATCAGCTTTGATGCCGGCATCGCGAATCACGCGCGACCAGCGTTCTAAATCGTTACGCGTAATTTCTGCGAGTTCTTCGGGCGTGCCGCCGGTCGGTGAGAGCCCTTGCTTACCCAGTGTATCGATTAAATCCGGCAGCTTTAGTACCGCGTTAATGTCTGCATTGATGCGCATCACCAGATCACGTGGCGTGCCTGCGGGCAGATACATGGCGTACCACATATCAACATCGATATCGCGAATGCCAGAGGCCTCTGCCAACGAAGGCACGTTGGGTGTAACGCTAGAACGACGCGTGCCGCCTGCAGACAACATGCTCAAGCGTCCCGCGTTGACTTGGGCGAGCGCTTGATGGATCGGCATGAACACCGCTTGAGTTTGTCCTGCCAAGATGCCGTTTAAAAATCCGTCCGAACCTTTGTAAGGCACATGCAACACATCGACACCCATGCGTTGCTTAAATAATTCCATCGACAAATGATGGGGCGTACCGTTGCCAGGCGATCCATAGGCGAGTTTGCCGGGTTCTTTTTTGGCGAGTGCGACAAATTCACCCACGCTTTTCACATTGAGTGAAGGGTGGGTGACGAGTGACAATCGACCAATTGCCACTGGCGCAACCGGCGCGAAATCTTTGACTGGATCGTAGGCGGTTTTTTTGTTGAGGCCAGGCACCATCACGATGGTGTTCACTGACATCAATAGCGTGTAACCATCGGCGGGTGATTTGGCGGCGAGTTCGGTACCAATCGCTCCGCTAGCGCCGGGACGATTTTCAATCACCACGCCTTGTTTCCAGCGTTCGCTGAGCTTTTGTCCGAGTGTGCGTCCCAAAATATCGATACCACCGCCGGGCGCAAAGGGCACGATCATACGCACCGGGCGATTGGGATACGGCTCTTGCGCTTGCAAGGCGTGGCAAAACAACACCAACGTCGAAAGCAAAAGATAAGTAAGAGGCTGTCGCGAGATTTTCTGCATGAGAGGAATGTAGGGGGAGGGCAGATTCTGTATCCTACCTTGTGCGGCGCCGTTTTGGCATGCCGCGTTTTACTCGGTTCACGCGATGGAAGCATTTTTGATATCAACAGGGTTGGTTGCATTGGCTGAAATGGGCGATAAAACCCAGTTACTGGCCATGGTGCTAGCGGCGCGTTATCGCAAGCCCTTACCGATTGTGTTGGGAATTGTCGTCGCAACCCTAGCCAATCATGCACTGGCTGCCGCGCTGGGTACCTGGATCAACGAAAATCTCAGTGCGCAAACGCTACGCTGGATCTTGGGCGGGTCGTTTATTGCCATGGCCGTTTGGACGCTCATTCCAGATAAGCTGGATGAAGAAGAATCACCGCGCTTCAAGCTGGGTGTGTTTATGGCCACACTGATTGCTTTTTTTATTGTCGAAATGGGCGATAAGACGCAGGTGGCGACGGTGGCATTGGCGGCGCGTTACGATGCGTTTGCGTGGGTGTTAGCAGGAACCACGACCGGTATGGTGTTAGCCAACGCGCCCGTCGTGTATTTCGGCGAACGGATCTTGCGTCGCGTGTCGATTCGCTTGGTGCATCGTGTGGCGGCTGCAATTTTTGCGCTACTCGGCGTACTGGTGTTGCTTCAAGTAGGCATGACTTAGCAGACGTCAAAGGCCTGCGGCAATTGCGTACGCGGTCCAATCGTGATGCCTTGGCTTTGTTGAATGCGGGTTTGCGCAAACGCTTGTTCTGCCGGCGAGTCGGCATACACGCGATACAACACGTCGCCAATTTTCACGCGATCGCCTAAACGATGAAATAAATCGACGCCCGCGCCTTTGGCCATCGGTGCACCGGCTAAGCGTGCGATGCGCGCGAGTTGTAAATTATCAATGGCAGTGATCCAACCAGCACGTTTGGCCTTGACGTCGATGCGTAAGCGGCCGAGTGAAAAATGTTCGGTTTGTTTGCCTTGTGCGGCAATGATTTCATTGAGTTTGGTCAGCGCGCGACCCGAATCCAAAATATCGCGAGCGATTTCAAATCCCGCGCCACCGCGAACATCCGGATCGAATTCAAGAATACGTCCGGCAAGACGTAGTGACTTTTGACGTAATTCGACGGGGGCGTGAGGATCGTTTTGTAGCACCTGCATCACATCACGTGCTTCGAGCAGCGGACCAATTCCGCGCCCCACCGGTTGGCGACCATCGGTGATCATGACTTGCAGATTCATTCCAAGCTGTAAGGCCACGTATTCAAATAATTTACGCAAGCGCTGTGCTTCGCGCATCGAGCGTACTTTGGCGCTTGGGCCCACTGGAATATCGAGTAACAAATGCGTGGCACCAGCGGCAACTTTTTTAGACAAGATCGATGCCACCATTTGTCCTTGGGCATCTAAGCCGAGCGGACGTTCTACGGTGATCAAAATATCATCCGCAGGGGCGAGTTCTGCAGTGCCGCCCCACGCTAAACAGCCGCGCGTTTTTCGTACCACGCGTTCTATGCGTTGCATGGGTAAGGCCACCTTCGCTAACACTTCCATGGTGTCTGCTGTACCGGCCGGAGAGGTGATGGCGCGACTCGAAGTTTTAGGAATCAAGATGCCGTGCGCAGCCACAGTGGCAACCACGATAATCGAGGTACGGTTACCGGGGATCCCGCCGATGCAATGTTTATCTGCGACCAGTGGTTCGCGCCAATCGAGATGCTGACCGGTTTGAATCATGGCGCGCGTCAAGGCCACGACTTCATCACGATCCAGATCGTTTTGACCGGTGGCCACTAAAAACGCAGAGATTTCAGTTTTAGAAAAACGTTGCGCGGTGATATCACGAATGATGTCGAGATAATCTTGTGGGGCGAGTCGCTCGCCTGCAATTTTTCGGCGTACGGCATCCATCGATGCCGCGGGTTCGGCATGACGTACATGGACCGCTGCGCCCGCAGTGGCTTGCAGTTGTGCAAAGGCGGGCTTGGAGAGGCCCAATTCACCGGGACCAACGAGGCGCGCGTCATCGACAATATTGAGTACGGCCATGATTTTTCCGTGACCGTTTTGAATCTCAATTTTTGAGAGCGCTCGAAAACCCTCGGCCCGATACGCGCTGCAATCTCGGTGCATAAACGCCACGTTTTCGCGATCGGTATCAATGGCGATGCGACGTACGCGCAAGGCGAGGTCTTTCAGTGGTTTGGACAAGGTGCGGGTTCTCGTCAGTAGGGTTTGTGTGGCTCGGTTGACAATGCAGCATACAGTCTCAGGCCGGCTTGTGCGCAGGCATGTAGCAACTTCAACGCGGGTCGGTGGTGAAACGCTTGCGCGTCGCACGCCGCTCCGGCGTATTGTCTTGGTTGCGCGGTAGCGCTGCCCAACACCTGGGCTGTGCCTGCGTCGGTGTGGGTGTGTGCGTCATGCAGTCAAGATCGTGATGCGGTTCTTTCTTCTTTCTAAGCACGGGAGCGAATGGATGGGGCAGTGGACAGATCGCGTCGCGGTGGTCACGGGTGCTGCCAGTGGCATTGGGTTAGCCATTGCGCACCACGCTGCTGACTTGGGTATGCGCGTGGTGTTAGCCGATATCGAGCCTGAACCCCTGACGCAGGCACGTGCTGCAGTGGCTGCAAAGGGGGTCGATGCATGGGCGGTCACGTGCGATGTACGTGAAGCGACTTCTGTTGAAGCGTTAGGACGCTTTGTGGCTGAACACGTGGGTCATGTGCATTTACTTTTTAATAATGCTGGTGTCGGTGGTGTGCGTTTGCGGGCTTGGGAAGCAAGCGATGCCGATTGGCAATGGCTGTTAGGGGTCAATGTGTGGGGCGTGATTCATGGCGTGCGCGTGTTTACGCCGATGATGCTTGCGCATGGTGAACCGGCGCATATTGTGAATACCGCTTCTGCTGCAGGCTTTGTAGCGATGGGTAACACTGCGCCGTATGCGTTGAGTAAGCACGCCGTGGTGGCCTTATCCGAAGTGCTGTATCACGATTTGTGTGATGTCTCCACCAACGTGCGCGCCTCGGTATTGTGCCCCGCTTGGGTTGCAACGAACTTATGGAATGCAGAGCGCAATCGTCCTTCTGCTTTACGCACGCGCGCGCCAAGCGAGGACGATGAGACGCGTCGGCTGCAGGTCAAGGCCGTTCTCGAAAAAAGTCGGATCAGTGCTGCACAGATTGCGGCAATGACGTTTGAAGCGATTCGAACGCAAACGTTTTATATTTTTCCGCATCCAAAAATATTGCGTGATGTCGCGGTACGTATGGAAGACATCTTGCAACAACGTAACCCCACCAGGACGGCGTAATCATGCACGTGTTAGTGACTGGCGCAGCCGGTTTTATTGGGCAAGCCTTGGTGCAGGCATTACTGCAACGTAACGATGTTGCGCGTGTGATTGCAACGGATCAAGTGGCTTGTCCTTTGCAATCGCCAAAGCTAGATATTCGGATTGGTGATTTGTCTGACCCCGCTGTGGCGCACGCGTTGATTGATACGCAGACCGCCACGGTGTTTCATTTGGCTTCGTTGGTCTCGGGAGGTGCTGAGGCGAACCACGTGCAAGGCATGCGTATCAACTTTGATGCTACCCGTGTGTTACTGGATGCCGCGCGTGCAGCGGGCCATTGCCCGCATTTTTTATTTGCCTCATCGATTGCGGTGTACCGCGCGGATGATTCGGGTGCCAAGTTGTTTGTGACTGATGCCACTGTCCCTGCGCCCCGTTTGTCGTATGGTGCGCAAAAGTTGATGTGCGAAATCTTAATCAACGATTTAACGCGACGCGGTGTGGTGCACGGCGTGAGCTTACGTTTACCCACGGTGATGGTGCGCGCCGGTCTTGCCAATACCGCGATTTCTGGCTGGACCAGTGCGATTGTGCGTGAGGCCGTTGCGGGACGTGATTACGTGTGCCCAGTCGCGCCGTACACCACCATGGCATGCATTTCGGTGGGTCGTGTGGTGGATGCGTTTTTACATGCGTGGTCGTTGCCACCTGCAAGCTTGGGGATCGATCGCGCCTACGTGCTTGAGGGGTTGCCCGCCACCGCGCAGGAAATCCGCGCAGCGGTTGAACGCGTCGCGCATGGCCACGTACTGGGTGGTTTACGATTTGAACCAGACGCACAAATGCAATCGGTCATGGATCAAGTGGCGCAATCGACCGTCTCGGTACGTGCGCGGCGTTTAGGTTTTCCATGCAATCCTGATTTAGATGACATCGTGCGCGAATATCTCTCGATCGTGACCCCGTAAACGTCCATCGCTTCAAGGAGCTCGAACCATGAAGTCAAGTCAATCAGCTGTCACAAAGAAATCAGCTACAGCAAAGAACCGGACAGCTACAAAAAAATTGACTGCGATCAAGCGATCGACACGTGCAAAAAAAACGCTACCCATAGCATCATTGACGCCAAAAAAAATTCAATCTAAGAACCCCGCAACGCGCGCTGCGCAGTGGCCCTCACGTACGACCGTGCAGGGTTTGGATCGGGCGCCGCATCGCGCATTTTTGCGCGGCCTGGGATTAACCGATGCAGATTTAGACAAACCGTTTATTGCGGTGGCGAGTACGCAAAGTCACACCACCCCCTGTAACGCCTTACTTGGTGAGCAGGCTGCGCGAGCCGGCGAGGCCATTCGTCGCGCGGGTGGGGTGCCGTTTGATTTTGCGTCGGCCTCCGTGGCCGATTCGATGTCGATGGGCCATGCCGGGATGCGTTACTCCTTACCGACACGTGAACTGATTGCCGATGGTGTCGAAGCGGTGTGTCGTGGTCATGCTTACGATGCGTTATTAGCCTTTGCTGGATGCGATAAAACCTTGCCCGGCATGATGATGGCGATGGTGCGCTTGAATTTGCCTTCAGTGTTTATGTATGGCGGTGCTGCGTTACCGGGACGACATCAAGGACGCGATGTGACAGTGCTCGATACCTATGAGGCGGTGGGTGCAGTGATGGCCGGTCATCTGCCTTTAAAAGAACTCGATGTGCTCGAGCATGTGTGTTTGCCTGGGCTGGGTGCATGCCCTGGTCAATTTACCGCGAATACGATGGCGATGGTTTCTGAAACCTTGGGCTTGGCTTTGCCTGGCTCTGCAACGATGCCTGCAACTGATGCCGCGCGTGGTGGCATCGCGCATGAAGCGGGTCGTGTGGTGATGGATTTACTGTTACACGGTGGACCGCGTCCTCGCGATTTAGTGACTAAAAAAAGTTTAGAAAACGCGTGCGCTGCTGTTGCCGCGACCGGTGGTTCGACCAACGCCGGTTTGCATTTGCCGGCAATCGCGCATGAAGCCGGCATTCGGTTTTCGTTGGATGATCTTGCGCGCATATCCAAACGCACACCGCTCATTGCCGACATGAAACCAGGGGGACGATTTCTAGCAAAAGATCTGCATGCCGTGGGTGGCGTCTACAACGTGTTACGCGAGTTGTTACGACACGGTGTGCTGCATGGTGATTGTTTGACCATTTACGGCACCACACTGGAACAAGAACTCAAGGGGCATCCAGGCGCCGATGGTGCGGTGGTGCATCGCACGCCGTTATCGCCATCCGGTGGACTGGTCGTGCTCAAAGGAAATCTTGCGCCTGACGGTGCGCTGATCAAAGTGGCAGGGTTAAAAACCCTGCGCTTTACGGGTCGAGCGCGCGTGTTTGATTCCGAAGAAGCGTGTGCAGCGGTGGTGCGCAAACGTGCGTACCAAACCGGTGATGTGTTGGTGATTCGATACGAAGGCCCGCAAGGGGGTCCGGGGATGCGCGAAATGTTGGGTGTAACGGCCTTGTTATATGGCCAAGGTGCGGGAGAAACGGTTGCGTTACTGACCGATGGACGTTTTTCTGGCGCGACGCGCGGCATGATGATTGGTTACGTATCACCCGAAGCAGCGCGCGGTGGTCCGTTGGCATTACTCAAAGACGGTGATCGGATTGTGATTGATACGGTACGTGGTTCCTTGGACGTACAAGTTTCAGCTGCCGAACTGCAGCGCCGTCGCAAAGCGTGGGTCAAACCAGCGCGCATCGCCGCAACGGGGATGTTAGAAAAATATGCCGCGTTGGTGGGGCCGACGCATTTGGGAGCTGTCACGCATGGTCAATCCACGCCAGCGGTACGTAAAGCAGCCAAAAGACCTCAGCGCAGCGTAAAATCTCGAGCTTAATTATTGCCCCATCCCTTGAATGTTTTTATGTCGAAGTCAGGAGCGCCCCCAATGACAACACGTCGTCAATTTATTCAAACCGCCGCTGTGGCTGCTGTGACTGGCCCTGCGATCGTCACTAGTAAAACTGCACAAGCGCAATCGGTCACCTTGCGCGTGGGAACCTGGTTACCTGCACATCATTTGATTGTGTCGGGCATTGTGCGTCCATGGATGCAGGCGGTTGAGATGGATAGCGAGGGCACCGTAAAGTTTGATTTGATGTCTGCATCTATTGGCAGACCGCCCGAGTATTACGACTTCACGGCCAATGGTGCGATTGATGTCGGCTTTGGTGTGTTGGGTCATAACCCTGGGCGTTTTTTGATGACGGAGATTATGGGCTTGCCATTTCAATCGCCTGACCCTTGGGCGGGCTCAGCGGCCGCGTGGTCAACCTTTCAACGTTACGGCGCGCGCTTTAATGAACACAAAGGCGTGCATATTGCCGGTATGTGGGTGCATTCTGAGCCGTACTTACACATGCGTGGTGAGCCACTCAAAACCATTGATGATCTCAAAGGAAAAAAAATCCGCGTGGGTTCGGCAATTACGGGACGCATTATTCAAGCGCTCGGTGGAACCCCCGTGCAATTACCACCCACCGAAGCGCAGCAGGCCATGATGTCGGGTGTGGCCGATGGCATCACGTTTCCGATGGAATCGGTCGAGTTTTTTAAAATCACCCCCGCGATTAAGAGCACCGTCAAAATCCCGGGTGGCTTGCTCTACACCGACACGTTTTGGTTGGGTGTGAATCAAAAAAAATGGGACGCGTTGCATCCAAAAGCTCGCGCTGCGATGGAAAAACATGGCGGCATGGCCTTGGCTTTAAATTCGGCGTGGGCGTGGACTTCGGGCGATAACTTAGGTCGTGCGGCGCTTGAAAAAGCCGGTGTGCGTTTTTCTAGCTTGCCTGTCAGCGACACTGCAAAAATCAAAACTGCACTCAAATCCTTGGATGATGAGTGGATTGCCAAGGCCAAAGAAAAAGGCTTGCCTGCAGACGAAATCATGAAATACGCCGACGACATGGCTGCGCGCTACGTTGCAGTCAAGCGCGTCAACGTGGTGTGACGTCGTTATTGCATCAATTGCAATGATGCGCACACGGATCGGGGATTGGTTTGCCGCAACCTGCGGCATCTTGATTCTTTTTATGATGTTCGTTACCACCGTGGATGTGGGCTTGCGTTATTTCTTTAATGCGCCGTTAAAGGGGGCTTTTGAAATGACGGAGATCACCATGGCGTTGGTGATTTTTGCAGGCCTATCGCTTGCCGCTTTGCGGCGCGAACACATCACCGTGAATTTGCTTGAGTCGCGCCTTTCGCCAACAGTGACCCGCTGGCAGCGTGTGATTGCTGATTTGATCTGTGCGGTGACGGTGGCGATTCTTGGTTGGCGAATTTGGGCGCGCGGTGAGAGTTTGCTTGCAAGCGGTGAGACCACGTTGGTGTTGGGTGTGCAACGTGGTTACGTTGCGTGGGCGATGGCCGTGTTATGTGTGATTGCTGTCGGCGTGTTTTTGTATTGTGCGTATCGCGCGGCACAGGCTCCGGTGGTTGCCCGAGACGCTGACGTGAACCATGCGCTCACTGGTTCTGGAACGGCGCTGTAATGACGCTGACCTGGTGGTATGCCCTTGGTGGTTTTGGTGCGCTGAGCGTATTGTTACTTGCAGGCTTGCCGATTGCGTTTGCCATGTTGTTGGTCGGTGTGGGAGGCATCGTTGCGGTGCTGGGTCTGGAGCCTGCGCTCGGATTGTTGGGTCAAATACCGGTGTCGCAAACGACCAGCTATGAATTATCGGTGGTGCCGATGTTTATTCTGATGGGGGCCTTTGTTGCGCGCTCCGGGATCGCTGCAGATTTATACGATGCGTGTCACGCATTGATTGGGCATCGTCGAGGTGGTTTGGCGATGGCCACGATTGTGGCTTGTGGTGGCTTTGCGGCAGTGTGTGGTTCTTCGGTGGCGACTGCTGCCACGTTTTCACGCATTGCGTATCCGTCGATGCGGCGGTATGGCTATCACGAAGGATTGGCGGCTGCATCGATTTGTGCCGGCGGTACCTTGGGCATTTTGATTCCGCCTTCGGTCATCATGGTGATTTATGGTGTGATGACAGGCACCGATGTCGCGAAATTATTTATCGCTGGATTGGTGCCAGGAGTATTGGCGATTGCGTTGTACGCGCTCACCATTCAAGTGTTGGTCTGGCGTAATCCAAGCGCAGGACCCAGCGCAGAACGTATTCCGTTGGCGCAAGCAATTCGCGCCTTTACGCATGTGTGGCCAGTGCTGGCGCTATTTTTGTTGGTCATGGGTGGGCTGTACTTGGGCGTATTTACTGCCACAGAAGGTGGCGCGATTGGCGCCTTTGGTGCCTTTTGTTTTGCGTGGTGGCGTGGAACCCTCAATTGGCAATCACTCATGGAGTGCGCGATTGAAACCGCACGCACCACCGGTGCGTTGTTTGCAATTTTGATTGGCGCGCTGTTGTTTTCGCAGTTCATGAATTTTGCGGGCTTACCCAATGCGCTCAAAGATGCTGTGACCGCACTCGGGATGCAACCGTTACTCGTGATCAGCATGATTTTGTTGCTCTATATCGTGCTGGGGACTTTTTTTGAAGAGCTATCGATGATTTTGCTGACGGTGCCAATTTTTTACCCGTTGGTCGTGAGCTTGGGGTTTGATCCGATCTGGTTCGGCATCGTGATTGTGATGGTGGTGGAGCTGGGCTTGATTAGCCCACCGGTGGGGATGAATTTATTTGTCGTGCAATCGATGTTGAAAACCCCGCTCAGCGTGTTGTGGCGGTGGATCACGCCGTTTGCCGTTGCTGATGTGGTGCGTTTGGCTGTGGTGGTGCTGGTGCCACAGTTGGTGTTGTTTTTGCCGCAATTGATGAAGTAACCTTTTAACCTCTCGATCAAGAAACGATTGCTATGTCCGCTCGCTACGCCATTGAAATTACGCCTCCTGATATTTCGATGTACCGCGCCGGCAACACCGGTGTTGACTACGTGCATGTGTTTGATTCGGGTCGGCCCGGACCCAACGTGATGGTCCAAGCCCTGACGCATGGCAATGAGCTTTGTGGTGCGATCGCGCTCGATTGGCTCATGCGTCTCGGGATACAACCTCAGATCGGTCAGCTCACCTTGGCGTTTGCCAATGTGGAGGCATTTGCGCGTTTTGACTTTAATGACCCCGATCGTTCGCGTTATATCGATGAGGACTACAACCGCACATGGGCAGACGAGGTGTTATTCGGTACACGTGACACGGTAGAAACGCGTCGTGCCCGATTATTACGTCCGTTTGTAGACGCTGCCGACTATCTGTTGGATTTGCATTCGATGCATGAAAGCTGTCGGCCTATCATGGTGTGTGGAACCAGCGAAAAAAGTGTTGCCTTTGCTCGCAAGCTCGGTGTACCTGCGGATTTGTTGATTGATACCGGTCATCCCGCAGGTTTACGGATGATCGAGCGTGGTGGTTTTGGCGATGCCAACAGTCCCCGAACCGCGGTGCTTATTGAGTGTGGTCAGCATTGGGAAAAAAGTGCTGCAGATGTCGCGATCGATGCCACGGTACGTTTTCTTGAAGTGACCGGTATGGTCGATGCAGCGTTTGCCGCGCAGCATCGTCGCATCACACCGCCAGCACGGCAACGATTGGTCCGCGTCACTGAAGCGGTGGTGGCCAAGACCATGAACTTCCGGTTCACGGGGGATTACCGTGGGCTCGAGGTTTTTGCTCAAGGCGCGCTGATTGCGACCGATGGCGATACCGCGTGGCATGCACCCTATGACGACTGCGTATTAGTGATGCCTTCGCTTGCGCACTTAAAACCTGGAACCACGATGGTGCGTCTGGGCAGATACGCTGATTAAAGCGTGCCTGCCGACGCCTGACTTACGCACTGACGCTGCTTGAAGTGTTGCTGCCCACGGTTGAATCAGTCGGGCGTTTTTTCAGCAGATACTTGTGTTCGCCTTCGAGCACTAACTCGCTGCGTTGATTGTGTACGGTGGCGCGCAGTGTCATCACGCCGGTGTGACGGTTCGGACGCATCTCGGTAATTTCAAGCAGTGGGTACAATGTGTCGCCGGCATACACGGGCTTTAAAAATTTCGCCGACACTTCTAAAAACCCGAGTAACGAGTCGTTGCATAGGTGTGGAAATAATCCACCACCCGCCACCGTTTGAATCAGTACTTGCAGGCCATGCGCAAGCAGTCCAGGGTGCCCATGGGCTTTGCAAAACTCCACATCGTAGTGAATCGGATGATTATCCCCAGAGGCCGCTTGAAACAGCGTGAAGATGCCATCGGTTTGTGTACGTGAGTTGATATAAAACGTTTCACCTACTGCAAAATCTTCAAACCATCGCGTTGGGCCGTAGCGATGGTCTTGCACACGAAACGGTGTTGCGTTCATTGGCCGATTTTGGCGTTACCAAAACCGCTGCCGGCTTTTTTGTACTCTTCGCGTGGTGGACTA